>JBBQCR010000019.1:0-18928 GCA_038318935.1 Phycisphaerales bacterium | reverse complement strand
AGCCGACCTCCGATGGCATTTCGACATCGGTGAAGATCGATGCTGCAGAGAGGGCTCGTCGCGTGGAAGCGATGACCTCTCGTCGCTTGCAGGACGAAAAGGCCCAACTCGATCGCCAACTCGAGGAGCGGCAGGCGAGGTTGGCGCTCCAATCCCGGAACCTTCAGGCCGAACGCACCGCGTGGGACGAGGCGATGGTTGGGGTCAAGGCCAGCACCACGGCGGAACAGTTCCGCAAGTCCGTCAAGCTGCTGGAGAGCGTTCCTTCGAAGCAGGCCAAAGATTGGATCCTCGGCATGGTGCGGGAGGGCAAGACCGCCGAGGCGGTCGACTACCTCAACGCAATGACCTCGTTCAAGGCGTCGAACCTCCTCAAGGCATTCAAGGGCGAGGAGGAGAACAAGGTGGCAACGGATTTGCTTGATCGCTTGCGACGACGGACCCCGGACACACGTGTGGCCACGGGCTCGAGCGACGCGGCGAGTGCGACTTCCAATGCCAACACCAGTCCTGCCCAACCTGCCAGCGCTGCAAACAGTGCGATCGCCAGCCCATCGAATGGCCAATCCGGCGGCCAATCCAGCGGCGGAAACATTGCGGCCGCTGGAGCAGGAAACGGGGCCGGAACCGGGTCGGTCCCAATCGTCGCTCCAACGAAACCAATCGCCAATGGCGGCGCGGAAGTCCCTCCGCCAGCCACGCGATAACCAGAGGCTTCGAACGAACGAAGCGTTCGACCGCTCGCTCGACAAAGCCCTCGAGCGACGATTCGACGAGACACAACATCAGGCGCAGGACTCGCCGAACGCGGCAGATGCTGCGCCGAACGCGCAGCCAGCGGGATCGACGAAGAACAACGATCCGTCGCAGCCGATCGCGACCGGCGGAGGTTCGCAGGCGCTCAACGACGGCACCGACGGTGGCGACGAGCCGAGCGACGCGAGAGTGGTCGACGAGGCGCCGGTCCTTCAACCAAGCGGACTGCTCTTTGCGGCACCTCCGGTACCAGTGCCCGCGCCAGTGCAGGTTCCGGAAGAAAGCCCCACGCAGCGACCAGCACTCGTCGCGGCCGCGCCCGCACCAGCACGACCGAGCTCACCAACATTTCAGACTCCCGCGATCACGTCGCTGACTGGAGCGCCCTCGAGCCCGGTGGCCAATGCTCCGATGTCCGTCATCGCAGACTCGGCACTACTCCCGCGCGGCGAGCAGAACCCCGTCGGTTCAGATAACGCGGAAACGAACGACGACGAGAAGAGCGGCGACGATGCATTGACTGGACAGCGCGGATCAGCAACACCAACGGCACCTCGCGGCCAAGGGTCGGACTCTGACAACGAAGGGACCGACACTGATCGTTGGAATCAGCGGAACACTGCCCGCCTCGACGAACTCTTCACGCCGCGCATCCGGTCCACCATCGAACCCGCGGTCGCTCGCGCCGAACAGATCAATCAGAGTATCGCCGATCAGCGCGCCACCGAGGCCTCGGGTCGCAAGCCCGCTGCCTCCGCAGTTGGGGCGACCAAGGGTGATTCGTCGAGCGGCGACGATCGCACGATGGCCCCACCGATTCCGCAGATGCCGCGCGTTGACGGCGACGCGAAGATCGTCGCGGGACTCTCCGCCAAGTCGTCCGCGATGCCCACGAGCGAGGTGGACGAGGGAGCTGCAAGTAAGCAACTGCTTGGTCGAGGACTCGCGGCGCTGGTCGGACAGAAGGGCGGCACGATGGCGATCCGTTTGGATCCGCCCAGTCTTGGTGATGTGCGCATCACGATGACTATTACGGCCGGTCGCGTTACAGCGGAGCTCGTCGCGTCCAACCCGCACACCCAAGCCATGCTCAACGCCGATCTCGCGCAGCTTCGTTCGGCGCTCGAATCGCAGGGACTCACGGTTGATCGTCTCTCCGTGCAGACAGGACGGCAAGAAGCGATGCCTGCGACGGGCTCGCGCAACGACAGCAATGCTGCTGCTCCGCAACATGCGCAGACGCCGCACGGCGCAGGCAACGGGAACGATGATCGCAACGAGAACGCACAGGGACGATCATCGCGTGATCGTTCCGACGGCGGGCAGGATGCGGGCCGCGGACAGAGCCGTGGCCGGAGTGACGACGACACCCAACGCGAGCGTCGTGGTTCGCGCGACGCCGAGCGTCGACGCACGTTTGCGACGGTATTTGCAACTGGTCCGGACGCAACGTCCGCGCCTTGATCTTCGCACACCAACATTTTTCAGGAGCACACCATGAGCATCGGAGATATTGCGACGGCTGCGGCCACCTCGGCCACCTCTGGCACGAGTGCAAAGGTCAAGAAGAACGGTTTCAGCGACATGACCTCGGAAGAGTTCATGAAGATCATGTTCACGGAACTCTCCAATCAGGATCCGATGAAGCCCAACGACAGCAACGCAATGTTGCAGCAGTTGAACTCGATTCGATCGATCGAGAGTGATAGCGAAATGATCACGCAACTCAAGGCCGTGACCTCGCAGAACCAGTTCGCCTCCGCCGGCACGCTGATGGGCAAGACCGTGCAAGGCTTGACGGTCGATTCCAATCGCGTCGCAGGCAAGGTCGTCAGCGTCTCCAAGCAGGGCGATGAAGTCGCTCTCCTGCTGGACTCCGGTTGGGTGCTGCCGATGAGCAGCCTGGAAGCGGTGCTCGATCCGAGCATGCTGAGAACTCCCTGACGACGGTTGGGAAGGAACGTATGCCAGTTTCGATCGATGGCACAGCGCTGTTGAGGCGGCTTGAACCGGCGGTTCGTCCCGTCGGCATGCCCTTCATCGGTGTGCCGGTCGAGACCCTCGACAGCGCTGATTTCTCGGCGCTGTTGCTGCGCGCTGAGCGCGGCGAAATCGCCAGTGGTCGGACATTGACAATGACGGCGCTCGCGACTCCGCTGCCTCCGGAGAGTCTCAGCCGAATTGCAAAGGCCATGGATCTGCTCGAAGCCCGCGGCGTGACGCGGGCGGCGATCCTCTATGCAGATCGCATGCTGATCGCCGACGTGCCGACGCGCAGCTTCGAACGCGAACTTCTTGCGCACCAGGGGCCGACACCGGTCGCAGTCGAGGTCGCCCTTCGCGTTCCGACTCCCGACGAGGATCGCCCTTCGCGGCGCACAGGGCCGCCGCACGCGTTCCTGATGCCGACCTCGCCCGCTCCCGCTGAGCTCGGAATCTGAACCGATCGCGGAGGCACGCGATTCGCATCAGCGACTCTGCTTCGAATATCGGCGCGTTTGGGGCATGGAAACCGTCCCCCGAGCGACCGCCAGCCACGAGTGAACAACAGGAAGCGACGACGCATGGCATCTACCACCGCATTCTTCACCGGACTCTCGGGCCTGATCGCCAACGCCCGTCGGCTCGACGTGATCGGCAACAACATCGCCAACGTCAACACCACGGCGTTCAAGAGCAATCGCACGAGCTTCATGCCCAACTTCAGCCGCAACCTCTCGCTCGGCTCCGCACCGACCGCGACGACGGGCGGTACGAATCCTGCGCAGATCGGTACTGGCGTCGGCATCGGCGCCACCCAGCGCAACTTCAACAATGGCGCGATCGGCGCGACCGGCGTCTCGACCGACGTCGCGATCGAGGGGGATGGCTTCTTCATCGTGGAGGCCGGGAGCAGTCGCTACTACACCCGCGACGGCGAGTTTCTCCGCAGCCCGACCAACGATCTCGTCACCAAGACCGGCGCAAAGCTCGTGGGGTACGGCGTCGATGACACGTTCAACATCGTGTCGGGGACGCTCAAGCCAATCAACATCCCCGTCGGCACGCTGACGCTCGCGGAAGCCACGCGAAACGTGATCTTCAACGGTAACCTCAATGCCGCCGGAGCGGTCGGCACCACGGGCTCGGTGCATGCGAGTTCGGCGATGTTTACGGACGCCGGTTTGACGACCGCAGTCACGGCGGCGACGAATCTCGCGACTACCGACGTCTACATCTCTGACGGCGTGGGTGGCTCGACCTTGGCGTTCGACAGTGCGACCAACCCAAAGATCATCACCGTGAGCGGCGTCGAGAAGGGGGGCAAGGACCTTGGCACCAAGAGCTTCGCCTTCACTCCGAGCGCGGTCGTCGGCACCGACGGATTCGGCGTGACCCTCGGCGACTACACGACGTGGCTGGAGGGAGTCCTCGGCCTCGATTCGACCGCGGTCGGCGCGTCCAGCAATCTCGGCGGTGGCGTCACGATCAACGGCACGGGCCAACTGATCATCACCGGTAACGAAGGTGACGTACAAGCGCTCGGCATCGATACCGCCGACTTCACCGTTGCGACACCCGGCGGTGGCGTGGGCCAGCCGTTTGCCATGAGTCAAACTGGCGATGCCGCCGGCGAGAGCGTGCGCACCAGCTTCGTGGTGTACGACTCGCTCGGCACCCCGGTCACCATTGATCTCACCTTCGTTCTGCAAGCCACGACTGCTTCAGGCGGTACGACCTGGCAATTCCTCGCCGAGAGTAACGGCAACGACGCTTCGGATCGAATGCTTGGAACCGGCGAAGTGGAGTTTGACGCGAACGGCAAGTTTGTGAGCACCTCAAGCGATTCGTTCTCGCTCCGACGCAACAACGGGGCCGTCGATCCGCTGGTCGTCTCGATGGACTTTCAGTCCGCTTCCAATGCCGTGAGCAGCTTGACCGACGAAGGCTCGAATTTGGCGGCGACATTTCAGGACGGTTCGTCGATCGGAACGCTGGCGAACTTCTCGATCGGCGACAACGGCATCATTTCGGGATCGTTCACCAACGGACTCACCCGCACGATCGGTCAGGTGGCGCTTGGGAAGTTCACGAATCCGGCCGGTCTCGTCGACGCCGGCAACAACTTCTTCCAGGCCGGCCCCAACTCCGGAACCGTCTTGATCGCCAATCCCCAAGAGTTCGGCACCGGCCGCCTGGTCGGCGGGGCGCTCGAACTCTCGAACGTGGATCTCTCGCAGGAGTTCATCAACATGATCCTGACCAGCACCGGCTATTCGGCGGCCAGCCGCGTCATCACGACGACCAACGATCTCATCAATCAGTTGCTGGTCCTGGGTCGGTAAGCGAAGCAGGATCGCGACAGCCGGTTCGCCCACGACAGTTTGTTTGCCCGCGACATTGGCGTCGCACGGAGCGCCACGGATGGCAACTCCGCCCACAGAACGGAGGCCCGCGAACCGGAGTTCGCGGGCCCCGTTGTTTGTTGGAGGTCCGGCGCAGGGAAGTTTTAGGCGTCTGCGACCTGCTCCATCGATGGATCAAAGCGAGCGAAGAGTTTGGCCACGCTCGCGAGTACCAGCGCTGACTCCGTTGCGAGGATGCCTGCGGTCACCAGTGGCTGGATCCACGGCAGGTTCGGCGTCATGAGCAACACCAGCACACCCGCGGCGAAGGCAAGTCCGACCAGAACGCCCAAGGCCATCATCTTCAACGCCTGCGCGAGCACCTGTGCGCTTACGAACTGCATGCCGACGCCTGTTGCGGGCCGCGTCGGCCACGTCAGGAAGAACGCGTTATCGAGCGCTGCAATCAGCATGTTGGCGAAGAAGAGCGCGGGCAACCAGAACGGCAACAACGCAAGGTTCCACTGCAGCGATTGATTCGCTAGGAAGAGAATCGGCACCTGCGCCACCGTGACGAGGATCGTCGGCACCAGCACTTGGGCGAGGGAGATGGCTCGCGGCGATGCCGGCAGCGATTTCAAAACGTCCATGCGATCGACGTCGCCTCGGAAATCGAGCCGCAGAATCTGGGGCAGAAAGAGCGACATGTAGAAAAGCGCGATCCCGCCCATCGGTCGAAACGCGTTTCGCCAGCCGACGCCTTCGCTTTCACCGAGGAGGAGGGGGACGCTGAGGATCACGAGCATCACACCGACGAAGACGAGTCCTCGCGCTCCGCGCCGAATGCCGGTGATCGCCTGGCGCCACAAGAGAGGTCCGACTCCGCGCCACCGCGGCGGCATCGGCAGGCGCATGCCTGCAAACCGACCGACGCTGGTCGTCATGCCACCGGTCTTCTTGAACTCCTCAAGACGCTGGGCGAGTTTGCGCGAAGACTCTGCGCCCGCTTCCAACCACGGCGCGTCGAGGCGCACAGCGAGAGTGAGCAGAGCGAGATTGATGCCCAATGCCGCCGCCGCCCACAACAGCGCCTCGGGCCAGAGTGTCTCGGCACCGATCGTTCGCGCGAACGCAAGTCCCGGCAGGGCGAGCATCGTGCCCAAGGGCGTCGCGGCGAATGCCTTCAACATCTCAAGCGGCGTCGCCTCCGGGATCGATCGTCCAACCCACCACGCTCCCGCGACGATTGCCATGAGGATGAGAAGGACAACGAACCGACATGTGCGTGCGAAGCGAACTCGTTGCAGGCGCTGTCCGGCCAGCGCCACGCACAGCGTCGCAAGATGCAGAAACCAGAGCGTTAGGAGCACTCCGCACCAGACAGCGATCCAGGAACTGCCGAGCGTCCGCATCCAGATCGACAAGAGGACTGAGACACCCAGAAGCGGAACTACGCGCTGAGCGAGTTTGTAGAAGAGCAGTTGGGATCGACTGAACGGCGCGGGGAAAAGGAAGTCGACTTCGGCCTGAAGGAACGCAAGGGCCCTTTCGGTCGGTGAGTTGATCACCGAGAGCATCAGCATGCCGAGAATGGCGAGCGGGCCGAACTGTCGCATCAGTTCGATTCGTATCGCCGGCGGCTTCGCCCCCGTGGCGATTGCGACGATTGCCGGCGAGAGCCAGAGCACCAGCATGGTGCTCATACCAACCGCGAACGCGATCCCTTTGGGCGTTCGAAGCGACCGCGCGACGCGTCGCCACGTGGCGCGAAGCCGCAGGCCGATGAGCAGTATCAGCGATGCTGGAAGCGGCATCAGGGCGGAGGCGGCGGAGGCGGGTTTGCGGTGGCGAGAAAGAACACTTCCTCCAGCGTCGAGTCGCCGGTGGCAAAGTTCGCCCGTGCTTCAGCGAGCGAACCAAAGAAGATCCTGGAGCCTCGGTGCAGGATGAGGATGTGGGTCGTGAGGTCTTCGACCAGCGCAAGGAGATGCGAACTGATCAGGATCGCCGCGCCGCGCGCCGCGTAGTCGCGGATCGATTGTTTCAGCGTGCGAATGCCGTGCGGATCGAGTCCAGTGAGCGGCTCATCGAACATGATCAGGCTCGGATCGTGCAGATAGGCGCAGCAGATGGCCAACTTTTGCCGCATGCCGCGCGAGAGTTCCTGGGCCAGCGCGTCGCGCTTGGGTGCCAGTTCGAATCGTTCGAGCAGCTCGTCGGCCTTGGCCTTCCAATTCGCGACTTCGTAGACCGCGGCAGTAAACCGCAGATGTTCGCTGACCGTCAGCGTGTCGAAGAGCTTCGGATCGTCGGGGATGTACGAGAGCAGGCGCTTCGCCGAAATCGAATCCGTCGTGACGTCATGGCCGCCGATCCGCAGCGAGCCGCTGGTCGGAGGGATGATCCCCGCGACCGCTCGCATGGTGGTCGTTTTCCCCGCACCGTTGGGGCCGATCAGGCCGACGACCTGTCCCGCTTCGACGCGAAAGCTGAGTCGTTGCACCGCGACGACGTTGTCGTACAGCTTGGTGTAGTCGGTGACGTCAAGGATCGGCGTGGTCATGCAGAGCCTGTTGCTCTCGATTTAGCGTCGTGGATTGCGGCCTTCGGGGGGCGGACCGCCGCGCGGACCGCGTCCGGTCACCCGCGGCTGGTGGGTCGCAGCGCTGGCGAGTCGTTGCAGGGTCGCCTCGCCATCACCGTCGGAAGATTCGACCTTGGCGAAGATCATGCGTCCTGCACTGGTCTGCAACGAGTTCGTCACCACCACGGCGACGTTGGCACCGATGTGGGCGCCACCATCCTCGATGACGACCATCGTGCCGTCGGGCATATAGCCGACACCCTGACCTTCCCCTTCACCGGCCTTCACGACCGCAACGTGCAACGTCTCGCCGGGCATCGCGGCGGTCTTCAGCGTGTTCGCGAGATCGTTGATGTTCAGCACCGCGACGCCGTTGATCTGAGCGACCTTCTTGAGGTTGGTGTCGGTGGTGAGGATCCGTAGCTTCTGGTCCTTCGCCAACTCGATCAACATGCGATCGACCGAAACGCCTTCAACGCGCGGGTCATCGATCGACAAGTCAAGATAGGGATTGGCCTGCAGTCGCGAGACCATGTCCAGTCCGCGGCGGCCGCGGGCCCGTTTTATCTTGTCGCTCGAGTCCGCCAGCGCCTGCAACTCATCGACCACGAACTGTGGAAGAATGATGGGGGCGTCGAGGAATCCGGTCTGGCCGAGATCGTTGATGCGGCCATCGATCAGCGCCGAGGTATCGAGTAACAGCGGTCGTACGCCTCGGACCTGCTTGGCAAACTCGACGTACGGAATGACCAGTCGGAAGTCGTCCTTGGTCGTCAGCACCACCGAGACCGAGAGGTAGCAGAGGACGATGCCGACGACGACCTTCGAGAGCCCCATGTAGAGCGCCGAACGCGTGCCGCCGAGTTCCCACGCGTCGGCGACGACGTCGAGCAACGCCCCGATAGCGATCGCACCGATCAGGCCGAAGCACACCCCCAAGTACACGCCGACCACCGAGCTCAGACGCTTGTTGGGGGTGATCGCATCGAGGATGAGAACGATGATCCCGATCGAGGTCGTCGAGAGGATCAATCCGAAGATCGTCGAGAAGCCGAAGTCTTCGCCCTTGCGCTCGCTGGCGATGGTCAGGATGGTGACCGTGACCAAGAGCACAAGGAACAGGAGTCGCACCACCAAGAGGAGCAGTCGATGCGAGCGATACTCAAGGTTCGCCCGCACCGACGGCAGGTCGAAGCCACGCTGTCGCGCTGCGTCGGCTGCGATCGCGGCGGTCTCGGCGGCGCTCGGCACTGCAGAAGCAGCGGGTGCGGTCGCGTCCGGGCGGCTCAAATCGCCACCGGGTGTGGCGCCGTCAGGTGTCAGTTCGTCGGGGGAGGGCATCCGAGTTCGATTGTACGGGACGGTGGCGAATCGTCGGCGTCGGAAGTACCCAAGCGGCAAGGAAGGTGTCGGACAGTGCTCCACAGCTTCCATCGGTTGGAGTAAACTACGCCGCTCTGGTGACACAGAAGACGGCCGGGTCCGCTCGACGGGTGGCGCGTGAACTTGGTCAGGGCTTGACCGCAGCAGCCATAAGCGACGTTGTCCGAGCGGGCGGGTGCCTGGCCGTCTTCCGCGTCACCGGGGTGAAGAGGGCACAATCTGATTGGATCGTGAGAGCGTGGTGTGCCTCATGATCTGCCGCATCTCCTGCATCGTGGTTTCCTTCTGCTTCGTCCGACACTTTCCGTGCTCTTTGTGTCGTCCGTGGTGCATCTCCCACTTTGAGCGCTGAACGATGGCGAAGCTGAAGGCCCCAACGAAGGAGAAGCCAACAACGGCGCAGCCAACAGGGGCGCAGCCAACAGGGGCGAACGTCGTAGCCGAGCCAGCGGTTGCACCTCAGGCCGCAACGGTCCACTACCAGGTCCTGGCCCGACGCTATCGCTCGAAGGACTTTGGCGAGCTCATCGGGCAAGAGGCGATTGCCCGCACGTTGCAGAACGCGATTCGGACCGGGCGCACCGCCCACGCCTATCTCTTCTGCGGAACCCGCGGGGTCGGCAAGACCTCCATGGCCCGAATCTTTGCTCGGGCGTTGAATGCCGTCGACACACTCTCTGAACAGGATGCCGTCGCCGGCGCGATCATGCGCGGCGAGGACATCGACGTCATCGAGATTGACGCCGCGAGCAATCGCGGCATCGACAACGCCCGCGACCTCATCGCCGGTGCGGGACTCATGCCCGCGCGTGGCAGTTTCAAGATCTACATCATCGACGAAGTCCACATGCTGACGACCCCGGCCTTCAACGCACTGTTGAAGACCATGGAGGAGCCGCCGTCGCATGTGAAGTTCATCCTCTGCACCACCGAGCCGCAGAGTGTTCCGGCGACCATCCAAAGTCGCTGCCAGCGATTTGAGTTTCGCTCGATCTCAACAACGAGGATTGCCGAGCATCTGCGTGACGTGCTGAACCGAGAAGGCGCCGAGGCGGAAGATCGCGTGGTGATGCAGATCGCCCGCATGGCCAACGGCTCGATGCGCGACGGACTGTCGTTGCTCGAGCGACTGCTCGCCGCCGCGGTTCCGGATGCACATGGCAAGCAGTCGCTGACCTGGTCGCTGCTGGAGGACATCTTCGGATTGCCCGATGAGACCTTGGTCGAGCGAGTGATCGACGCGATCGGTCGAAGCGAGCCGGCGACGGCGCTGGGCGCGGGAAGTGAGTTGCTCGAGCGCGGGCTGTCGATCGAACGGGCGCTTGATCTTCTCGCTGAGCGATTCCGCTGGATCATGCTGGCGAAGGTCTGCGGTCAGGACACGCCTCTGTTGGAGGTCGCGACCGAGACGCGGCAGACGATGGGCCGACTGAGCGCCCACTTTGACGCCGCATCGTTGGTGCATCTGATTGCACTCTGCGACGCGGTGGCGTCGAAGGCCCGCGACGCGTCGAGTCCGCGGGCGCTCTACGACGCCGCGATTGTGCGCATGTGCATGAGCGAGCAGTTCGCCGAGGCAGCGGGGCTGTTGGCCGGATCGCCGCCGTCGTCGTCGCAGTCCGGTGCACAAACGCCACGCGCGAAACAGGCTCTTCCAAGTCAGGATCCCCCCGGGGGAAAAGCTCCCGCGCGGGTCGCTGACCCCGGTGTCATCACCGGACCGCGACCCGCGGCAACTGTTCCAACCGTTGCGCCCTCCGCGTCATCACCTGTCATCGCGCGTTCTGTCATCACCCACGCCGGGTCCGCCGTTGAACCAAAGTCGGTGCTGACGCCGGTCGTAGTCGCTCGACCGCTCAGCGGTTCAGGCGCTTCCACAGCGCCACCGTGCGCCAGCAACGCCGAAGGATTCTGGGAAGAACTCGTTGGCAAGGCCGCGTCCAGTCCGCGCGATGGTGCCATGCTCGCGAATCTCGTCTGCCGCTCGTGGGATGGCCGCACGCTGACGTTGTCGGTTCGTGCTGGCGAAGCAGGAACGGGATTTCTCGTCGGCAATCCGGAACTCTTGCGGACAACCGTGCAGCGATTGGCTGGTCGGTCGCTGGAAGTGCGTGTAGAGGTCGATCCGGCGGCGACTGCTCGGGCACCCGTGGTGCAGCGAGGCGTCATTCCGCAGGAACTCCGAGATCATCCGGTGGTGCGACTCGCGGCCGAGCTCTTTGATGCTGCGGTTGTTGATTGGGCTCCGCTTCGTCGCGACGAGCCTGCAGCCTTGATCGAAGACGGCAACCCCGAGGTCGTCACCGGACCGGTGGTGCTCGCGGACCACGACGAACTTCTGGACCATCACGACGCTCTCTGAGATGCCCTGCACAGAAAGAAAAGGCCTTGAACCATGTTTGATGCGCTTCGCAATATCGGTGGGATGGCAAGTCTGATGAAGGACATGCCGAAGATCAAGGCGAAGATGGAAGAGGTGCGCCGCAAGAACGAGGCGGCGCGAGTCGCGGCGTCGTCTGGAGGCGGCGCGGTCACCGTTGTTGCCAGCGGGCGCTTCCGCATCGAGAGTATCACCGTCGATCCCAACGTCTTCGCGGCAATCGCTGCGGGCGGTCCGGCCGATCGGGCACTTGCCATTGAACTTGTGCGCGAGGCGACGAACGCGGCGCTCGAGCGGGTGCAGCAGGCGATGGCAGAATCGCTCGGCGAAGCGGCTCGTGAACTCAACCTGCCCATCTCAGCGGATCAATTGAAGGAACTCATGTGATGGCTGCCCAGGCGCTTCCCGATTCCGTCCGTCGGTTGGTCGACGAGTTCGCGAGCATGCCGGGCATCGGGCGGCGCTCGGCGGAACGTCTGGCGTTCTGGATTCTCAAGAGTTCGAAGGACGACGCGATGCGTCTGGCGGACGCGATCGCCTTGGTCAAACGATCGGTGCGGCATTGTTCGGTGTGCTGGAATCTCACGGACATCGATCCCTGTCCGATCTGTTCCGATGATCGGCGCGACGCGGCGAGCGTCTTGGTGGTTGAGCAACCCAAGGATCTCATCACCCTCGAACAGACCGGCATGTTCAAGGGGGTCTATCACGTCCTCCTGGGGCGGTTGGATCCTTTGGACGGCGTCGGACCGGAAAGCCTGACCGTCGCGGGGCTGCTGGAGCGGATGGAGATTCCGGCGAAGAACGCGCGCGGGCAACGAGTGACCGAGATCATCCTCGGCCTCAATCCCGACATGGAAGGCGACTCGACGGCATTGTGGCTCGCGGATCAGGCCCGTCAGCGGGGGATCAGCGTGTCGCGACTCGCTCGCGGCCTGCCGACCGGAAGCCAGATCGAGTATGCCAACTCGGCAGTGCTGGCCGACGCGATCGCGGGTCGTCAGAAGATGTGAGCGATCGGAACTGATTGTGTCCGATCTGAAAGTGCCGAGCAGGTTGAGCCGATCGAGGATTTACACTTCAGTTGACGCCGACCGCGCTGCGTCGCACGATTCACTTCTGAACCCTCACCATGCGATTCGAGACCGGACAGCACCTTCGGATGAGCCAGCAGATGCGGCTGGCGCCGAAGATGATTCAATCGATGGAGATTCTGCAGTTGCCGCTGTTGGCGCTGCAGGAGCGCATCGATCAGGAACTCGAATCAAACGTCGCTCTGGAGCAGGTCGAACCGGGGATGGACTTGGCGCTCAAGAAGCCCAAGGACGAGACGCATCCCGAGGACCGCACCGCGACGGCCGACGACGACACCGCCCAACAGTTCGAGCGGCTGCGGCAACTCGAGCGCAGTTACGAAGGGCTGTACGACTCCGATACTGGTCGGCCATCGAGCCGATTGGCGGGGGAGCGCGACCGGAAGATGGACGCGATGGCCAACGCTCCGAGCCGCGGGGCGAGTCTGGTCGAGCAGCTTCGCCAGCAGTGGAGCGAAGCCGAACCGAATCTTGATCTTCTGGACGCTGGCAATCGCATCCTCGAATACGTCAACGATGACGGCTTGCTGGGGGCGGACCTCGCGACGATTCTCGATCAGAGCCGCAATCTGCCCGGCGTGCCGTGGTCCATGGAACTGCTCGAAGAGACGCTAGCGGAACTGCAGCGAGTGCTCGAGCCGACCGGGCTGGCCTCGCGCTCGATCCGCGAGTGTCTCTTACTGCAGGTGGATACTCTCGCCGACAAGGAAGAGGATGAGAGCAAGTACGAAACCTGGGACGACGCCCACCTGCTGGTGCGCGACCACTTCGACGACCTGCTTCAGAATCGCCTGCCGAAGATCCGCGAGAAGTGCGGCATGTCGATGGAGCGGATTCAGGAAGCAAAGCAGTTGCTCAAGCGCTGCAATCTCGCCCCGGGACGCGAACTGGTGCAGGAGGAAGTGCGGCCGATCCATCCCGACGTGATTGTCGAGTACGACACCGAGCGCGACGAATACACCGCCCGCCTGCCCGGTCACGCGCTGCCCGAACTACGCATCGCCCCGGACTACGTGAAGATGGCCAAGAACAAGGACGTCGACAAGACGACGCGCGAGTTCGTCGGTCGCAACGTCCGGGCCGCGTCGTGGCTGATTGACGCGATCCATCAGCGCAAGCAGACCCTGCTCCGGGTGGTCAACGTCGTCCTGACGAGGCAACGCGAGTTCTTCGATCACGGCCCGCACTTTCTGAAGCCGCTGCCAATGGTCGAGGTGGCCGAACAACTCGGCATTCACGTCGGCACGGTGAGTCGTGCGGTGGCTGGCAAGTGGCTGCAGACGCCGCGCGGCTTCGCCGAACTTCGGAAGTTCTTCTCCGGCGGACTCGAGACGACCGGTGGTGAAGACCGCTCGTGGGAAGCGATCAAGGCCATGCTTCGAGAAGTGGTGGAAGCCGAGAACAAGCGCGAACCGCTCAGCGATCAGGCGATCGCCGAGAAGCTCAAGGAACGTGGCGTGACGATCGCACGGCGCACCGTGGTCAAGTACCGCGAGCAGTTGAGTATTCCGCCGGCGCGGCAGCGGAAGCAGCATTGACTGGCGAGTGGTCGGCGGCGTGTGATCGCCCCAACCTCAGACCATCCGCCGCGCACGCCTCCCTGCAGTTTCTCCCGTACCCTAACGCCCATGCGAGTGGTCGTCACCGGCGGGACCGGCAGCATCGGACGAAGATTGGTCGCGGCGCTCCTCCTCCGCGGCGATCGTGTTTCGCTCGTCACGCGACGACCGCGCGATGCTCGACGGCTCTTCGGTGCGGATGTTGAAGTGATCGCCGGTGATTGTGCATGTCCTGGTCCGTGGCAACGGGCGATCGACGGAGCGCACGCGGTGGTGCATCTGGCTGGTGCGGGTATCGCCGATCGTCGTTGGACACACCGCTATCGCGAGGTGATCGAAACCAGCCGCATCGAAAGTACGCATCAGGTGGTGAGCGCCATCGAAGAGGCGAGCGAACGTCCGCAGGTCGTCGTCTTCGCATCAGCGACCGGTTTCTACGGCGACACCGGCGATGAGGAAGCGGGGGAGCGGTTTCCGCCCGGCAAAGGATTTCTCGCGGATCTCTGCGTGCGCTGGGAAGACGAAGCAAAGAAGGCCGAGCCGCTGGGTGTGCGCGTGGTGCGGGCCCGCATTGGTGTTGTGCTCGATGAAGCGGGTCCAGCGCTTCGCAAACTCCTGCCCTGGTTTCGCGCGGGGCTTGGCAGCACGCTTGGCTCCGGTCGGCAGTGGATGCCGTGGGTGCATCACCGCGACTGTGTGGCGGCGCTACTTCACTGTCTCCAAACGCGCGAACTCTCGGGGCCGGTCAACATCACCGCGCCCGAGCCTTGTCAGCAACGGCGCTTCGCGAAGACGCTCGGTCGGGCGGTGCAGCGACCGATGTTTCTCTGGACTCCGCGGATCGCGCTGCGCATCGTCTTTGGCGGAGTCGCCGACGAACTCTTCACGTCGCAGCGTGTGGTTCCGAATGCGCTCTTGGCTCATCGTTTCACATTCATCGCTCCGACGATCGAGACGGCGTTTGAGCTGCTGCTCCAGGAAGATCACCCGACCGTCGCCCCGCCAACCCAGCGACCGAAGTTTGACACCGTGGCGACGAGTCTCCCCAAGCCCGTGCGCCCTCCGGTGAGGCCGCGACTCCTGATCGTCAGTGCTGAAGCGGTCGTCGACGATGGCAACGGTCAGGTGCGGACCGGCGTGCGCGAAGCAGTTCGCAGCGCATCGAGCCATGGCTGCGCGGTCGTTGTCGCCAGCGATCGGGCGAGTTCAGCGGCATCCGCGATGCTCGTCGATCCACTCTTGCATCCGATCTCAATCGTCGCGAACGGCGCGGTGCTGTGGAATGCCCGCGAAGGCAAGGCGAGCTACGTCGAGCGCATCGAACAGGGAACACTCGCGGCGATCTCGCTCGCTGTGCGCCGAGCGGCGCCGTCGGCGCAGTTGCTCTTTGAGGGCGATGATTGGTCGGCGAGCGAAGACGAGGCACCCGACGGATTCATGCCCATCACGCTACGGCTCTCTCCGGGTGAATTGCCGCCGCGTCCGACCGTGCGGCTGCATGTGCTCGACGTGCCCGAAGCGATCTCGGCGGTTCGACAGGCGATCGAGTCGCCGTTCTGGCGTGAACGGAAAATTTCCATCTTTCAGCGCGGCGGTTCGAGACTCGTGATCGCGTCACCACTCGTTGACCGGGCGATCGCCGCGCAGCGCATCGCCCGCAAGCTCGGGGCGTCGCGTGAAGAGATCATGGCCATCGTTGGCGACGTCGACGATCTCGGCTTGGCCGATTGGTGCGGCTTTTCCGTCGCGGTCGCCGACGCGCCGGACGTGGTCCGTCGACTCGCCGGAGTCATCCTCGCGGCCACCGACGATCCGATCGGGACGGCGGTCGCGAGCTACATCGCAGGGGCGTGAGGACTTCGTCTCGATCCGTACGCCGGGCAACATGGCGTTCGCACCGCTGTCGCTACAATGCCCGCCTTTGCGGTCGTTCCCCTCACTCGCTGGTCCCACGCATGCTCAAGATCTGGATTGACGGAAAGCTCGTTCCCAAGTCCGAGGCCTCGGTGTCGGTGTACGACCACGGCCTTCTGTACGGCGACGGCGTCTTCGAAGGTATCCGCGTCTACGGCGGGCGCATCTTCAAGATGGCTCAGCACCTGGAGCGACTGTGGGACTCGGCAGAGGCGATTCGATTGGAGATCCCGTACTCCCGCGCCGATGTTGCCACCGCGATGAAGGACACTGTTGCGGCCAACGGCTTGCGTGATGCCTACATCCGCCTCGTCGTGACCCGCGGCGCGGGAACGCTCGGGCTTGATCCCCGCAAGTGCCCCCGGCCCTGCGTCTTCTGCATCGCCGACACGATTCAGCTCTATCCCGCAGAGCTGTACGAGAAGGGAATGAAGATCATCGTTGCCCGGCGACCGCGCATTCCGATCGCCTGCCTCGATCCGTCGATCAAGAGCCTGAACTACCTGAACAACATTCTCGCCAAGCTTGAGGCGATCGACGCCGATGTGCTCGAGGCGATCATGCTCAACACCGACGGCTTTGTCTCCGAGTGCACCGGAGACAACATCTTCGGTATCAAGAACAAGACAATCATCACGCCGCCACCGCAGGCTGGCATTCTCAAGGGAATCACGCGTCGGTTCGTGATGGACACGCTGGCCCCCAAGCTCGGCTTCACCGTCGAGGAGAAGCTCTTCCGCATGCCGGAACTGCTGGCGTGCGATGAGGTCTTTCTCACCGGATCAGCAGCGGAGATCATCGGCGTCAGTCAGATCGACAACGCGGTGATCGGGAAGGGTGTCGTGGGTCCCTCGACCAAGGCGCTGGTTGCGGAGTTCCGGGCGCGGGTTGCCAGCAACGCACCGGAGGACTGACGACGCGCTTGTCTCGTGGGATTCCGCGTCGAGTTTGGGTCCTGTGTGGAGGGGTCCGCCGTGCGTTGCCGAAGCTGCGACTATCCGCTCTGGAAGACGACGCGACGGGAGTGCCCGGAGTGCGGTTCGCCGTTCGCACCCTCGGAGTACGAGTTTCGTCCCGCGACGGTGGCGTTCCGATGTCCGCACTGCGCTCAGGCGTACTACGGCACGTCGCCGCGCGGGCATCTTGAGCCGACGGCCTTCGATTGCCCGCAGTGCGGCAAAGCGATCACGATGGACGAGATGTCCGTCGAGCCAGCGCAGGGCTTCGACGAGTCTCAGACAGGCGGCACCATCAACCCTTGGATGGCGCGACGCGAACTCGGTCTCTTTCGGGCGTGGTTTCGATCGGTGTTGCGAATTCTGGGCGCGCCGACGGAGTTCCTTCGCGGCATTCCCAAGTCCGCGCCGGTTAGCGATGCGGTGCTTTTCGCTGGCATAACCGCGACGCTTGGCGGAGCGCTTGGTCTTCTCATCATTCTCTTTCTCCTGGTTCTCAAACTGACCGTCGGCGCAGGATCGACGATGACGATGTCGGCACTCTTGCTGCAGGTCACGGTCGCTGGGGCGAACATTCTGGTGGCGATCGTCTCGGCGCTGGTCGCGGGATTTGTGGCCCATCTGATGCTTGTCGTTCTGCGCGGCGCGCCGCACGGTCTTGGGCGTTCGATGCAGCCGATTCTGTACGCCCACGGAGCCACGAACGCCCTCAACCTGGTGATCTGTTCCTGCTCGGCGGTGCTCTCACCGATCTGGTGGTGCGTGGCGATGGCCCGCATGCTGCGCGAAGCCCAAGGAGCGCCCTTGTGGAAGACGACAACCGCGTCGATTATCGCAGCGATCGTCTGGTTCACCGCCAGCTTCAGTTCGGCGTACATCGTGGCTTCCCTTTCGGGCGGGCGACTGAGCGGGCTCAACGGCATTGCCGTGGTGACGTCGTCGTCGACGACGACCAGCGGCGCCGATGGCGTTCGCCTCTTTGAGGACAGCGCCCCATTCCCAACACCGCTGGACGCCGTTGCCGTCGGCGCTGTCGACATCGAGGACTTCCTGGAGTTCGTCGCGCCAGCGGGCGAGCCAGTACGCATCGGTTCGATGGATCGGACGATGCTGACGGACGCATCGCCTGACGCACTTCGTGATGCTGGCGCCGAGCTCGCGGCGCGATTGCCTACTGGCAACACACCCTTCCGACTCGAGCGTGCTATCTTCACTTATCGCGACGCCGATCAGAGTTCGAAGGCGTGGTTGATCATCGTCCTGCCGAGTGATCCTGGCGATCCCGAAGCTCGCTGGAGCGTGGTGCGGAAGAGTGATCGCGTGGACTACGACGTCGAGACCTTTGCGAAGCGTTTGGTGCGCGAGAATGCCCGTCGACGCGACCTGAAGCTTCCGCCGCTTCCCGATCCGAGTTCGCTTCCCGATCTCCTCGCCGTCCCGACTCTCGTCTCGCCACCGAAGTGATGTCTGCAGAACGGAGCTCATGCATTGCAAGACCTGTGACTATCCGCTCTGGGGTATTGCAGGGCGAGCGTGTCCGGAGTGCGGCACGACCTTTCGGCCCTCGGAGTTTGAGTTCACACCAAGCGCCGTTCGCTTCGCCTGTCCTCACTGCGCGACCGCGTACTTCGGCACTTCGGCGCAGGGCCATCTCATTCCGGCGAACTTCGAGTGCGTGCAATGCCATCGTGCCATCACGATGGACGAGATGATCGTGACGCCCGTCGGTGGCGTGACCGAGGGATCGGAAGCGCTGCCCCGCAACATCTGGATCACGCGCGGCGATGCACCCTTGCTGGAGCGTTGGTGGGCGACGACGAAGCAGTTGCTGTTCGCCCCGGCGACGTTCGCGCGGAGTCTGCCGCGCGACGCGCGGGCCAAAGATGCGTGGGTCTATGCCTTTGTCAGCTTCGCGCTCTATACGGCGGCTGCAAGTGTGATGGCGATGGTGCTCGTCGCGGCTGGCGCTCCGGTTGA
>JBBQCR010000018.1:0-19134 GCA_038318935.1 Phycisphaerales bacterium | reverse complement strand
GGATGCCCTGATCTACCTCGACATGAGCGAGTACATGGAGAAGCACAATGTCAGCCGTCTCATCGGCGCGCCTCCCGGATACGTCGGATACGAAGAGGGCGGACAGCTCACCGAGCGCATCCGTCGTCGCCCCTACGCCGTACTGCTGATGGACGAGGTCGAGAAGGCTCACCCCGACGTCTTCAACATGCTCCTTCAGATCATGGAGGAGGGACGCCTTACCGATTCCTTCGGACGTCACGTCGACTTCAAGAACGTCATCCTGATCATGACCTCGAACCTTGGTGCCGACGTGATCAAGGGCGGCAGCCAGTTCGGCTTCGTCAAGCGGAACGAAGTGCAGGACTACGAGAAGATGAAGAAGGCGCTGATGGGCGAGGTCGAGAAGTTCTTCCGACCCGAGTTCATCAACCGACTCGACGACGTCATCGTGTTCCGGCCGCTCATCAAGGACGATCTCAACGTCATCATCGAGTTCGAGTTGGGCAAGGTTCGGAAGCGAATCGAGGAGAAGGGCATGAAGCTGACCCTCGACCAGCCCGCAAAGGACTTCCTGATCGACAAGGGCTACAACCCTGACTTCGGCGCTCGTCCTCTGCGTCGGGCCATCGGCCAGTACATCGAAGACCCGCTGGCCGAGAATCTGCTCGGCGGTGAATTCGTGGTAGGCGACGAAATTCTCGTCACCCGCAAGGAAGGCCAGGAGCACCTGACCTTCACGACCAACCGCGAAACGAGCGAAGCCCCGCCCCCGACTCCGGCCATCACGAGCTGACGCAACGCGGCGCCTCCACGACGGAGCGCCTCGCGAACGACGCGACGCAACACAAGGACCCGCAGCCAACGCTGCGGGTCCTTTTCTTTGGGCGCTGCTCGCGATGGCGGAGGCTCAACCGTTCCGCTGCTTGCCGCCGTTTCCGCGGGCGGTTCCGACGCGGAGAAACTTCATCCCCTTGCCTTCATACAGCGTGTCGATGCTGGTGAATTCAAATTGCTGCGACAGTCGCGGGGTGAAGTCGATGCGATATCCGCTCGGCCCGGTCTTCCGCAGAATGACATCCGACTTCATGTAACCGAACGCCATACGGTTCAACGTCTCCATGATCGAGCGGCGATTGGTGACACACCATCGAGCAAAGAGTCGCTTCCCCTGTCCCTTCGATCGCGAATCGCACTCGCCCTGCGTCTCGACCGACACCAACTGGTCGTAGAACTCCCCGTATCGCTCTTCGCGCAAGGCCTGCATGAAGTTGACGACCACGTGCTGCGGCAGGAACGCCCGCATCGTGACCGTTCCGTCCTCGTGCTCCTCCCAGAGTTTCGTCAGCTCCGGCTCATCGGGCACGCCGTCCCCGTTCTTGTCAGGGGCCGGACCGGCGGCCTTGCGGCTCGCCTCGAGTTGCTGGGCCAAGGCCTCTTCCTCACTCGGTAGCAGGTCCCTCGTGAACTTGACGACCGTGCCGTCCGGAGCGATCCATTCGTCCTTCAGTTCACCCTCGGAAGCCTCGTAGTAGAAATCCGGGCGCTGGTGGTATTCGACGCGATACGGCTCGCAGCCCGTCAGCCACAGCAGCGCCGGCCACGCCGACAGCACGCCGCTCATGCGCGCGAATCGACGGGTCGTGAATGGTCGCTGATCGGAACTTCGGCGCACGCTCAATCCTTCTCGCGACTCTCTGACGCGACGCTCATCGAGTGGTCGCCGGCGTAAGCGACTTCAGGATCGGAGTCTCGCGACCGGCTCGCCACATCGCGTGCACGGCATACGCCACATCGGTCTGAGGACAATCGAGCCGAAAGTGTGTGCCGCGACTTTCGCGTCGCCAGCCCGCCGCCCGAGTCATCAACGACGCGACGGTGAGAAGATTCTGCACTTCCCAGCCGCTCAAGTCATCAAAAATCTTGTCAAGCGAGTAACGACTCCAGAATGCCAGCATGTCGTCGGCGTCGGAGAGCCGTCCGCCGTGCCGCTCGATGCCGACGTTTCGCCACATCGCGCTGCGAAGACTCGATCGAACGTCGACGAGATCAAGTTCACCCTTGTCGCTGGGGCGAATGTCGCTCACAACTTGCATCGGGCCGCGCGTCGCGTCAGCACGCTCGGCGACCGCCCGTCCCACGCGCGAGCCGAACACCAGCCCCTCCAGCAGGCTGTTGCTCGCCAGTCGATTCGCGCCGTGCAGACCGTTGCAGGCCACCTCGCCGACTGCGTAGAGCCCGGGCACGTTGGTGCGACCGTGCTGATCGACCCACACGCCGCCGATGGTGTAGTGGGCCGCTGGGTGGACGGGAATGAGGTCGCGGGCCGGATCGAGGTCGAAGCTCTTCAGCATCGCGGCGAGTCCGGGGAATCGCTCCGTGAACGCTGGTCCTCCCGAATGCGCTACGTTCATGTGTCGCACGTCAAGGAAGACGTTCGACTCGCGCGTTTCAGCAAGATGTTCCATGATGGCGCGACTGACGATGTCGCGCGGCGCAAGCTCCGCCATCTCGTGCCGGTCAAGCATGAATCGATTGCCGCGACGATCGACGAGATGACCGCCCTCGCCGCGAATCGCTTCGCTCAGGAGCGCTCGACTCGCACCCGCGACGTAGAGCGTCGTCGGATGGAACTGCATGAACTCGAGATCGGCGATCGCCGCTCCGGCTCGCCATGCCATGGCAACGCCGTCGCCGGTAGCGACCTTCGGGTTAGTAGTCTCGCGGTAAACCTGCCCGGCCCCGCCGCTCGCCAGAACGGTGGCCTTGGCCCAGATGATCTGCAGTCCGTAGCGGGGATGATGGGTGATCGCTCCGAGGACCGGCGTGCCCGCGGCGCCGGCGCTGATCAGGTCCAGCGAAAAGCATCGATCGAAGAGGCGAATCGAGTGCGACGACTCAGCGATCGACTTGGCTCGCGCGATCAGGCAGCGAACGAGTTCTCTTCCTGTCGCGTCGCCATCGGCATGGACGATGCGATTGCGATGATGTCCGCCCTCGCGCGCGAGTTGCAGAGCCCCTTGAGCGTCTCGGTCGAGTCGCATCCCCCAGTGGATCAGCCGTTCAATTTCGCCCGGCCCCTCGTCGACGACCCTGCGCACCGTCTCTTACAAGCAGAGTCCACCACCCGCGACGAGCGTGTCCTCGATGTGCAGGACGTTCGAGTCGTCATCGGAGAGCACCGCCGCGATGCCGCCCTGGGCCCACGCGGTATTGGAGAAATCGAGAGCGTCCTTCGCGATGACGATGACATCGTTACCGGCTTCGGCGGCTTCGATCGCCACGCGCAACCCCGCGACTCCGGAACCGATCACCAGGGTGTCGGTCACGATGTGCGGAAGTAGGAGACTCCGGAAAGGAATCAGGTAACGACGCGAATCAAGAGGTTCAGTCATGGCGGGTTGCTTGCCGGTCAATTCAGTTCGAGCGC
Source organism: Phycisphaerales bacterium (assembly GCA_038318935.1). GTDB lineage: Bacteria > Planctomycetota > Phycisphaerae > Phycisphaerales > SM1A02 > JAEUIT01. The sequence continues at coordinate 15,725 of JBBQCR010000018.1, read as the reverse complement.
CCGGCTGCTGGTTTCGCAGAGTCGCCCTTGGTCGCTTCACCACGTGAGGGCGACCCCATCGGTGGCGGCGGAATCACCGGATCGACCGGCAGCTTCCACGTTGCGACATAGAGCTGCGAGCTCCTGTCGTCCCCGCGCTGACCGGTCCACAGCATCCACTGTCCATCGTGGCTGAAGACCGGAAGTACGTCCGCTCCGTCGGCGAACGTGACGCGACGCAGATTCGTCCCGTACCGTGATTGGGGAACTCCGTCGCGATCGACCATACCTGCGTCCACCGCGAAGATCTCGTAGTTCTGGTGTCCGACGCCACTGCCGGCGAAGACGAGGAACTTCCCGCTCGGATGAAAGTACGGGCACCAGTTCACGTTCGCGTCCCGCGTGACCTGATGTTCTTCCTTGATGCCGGTGATGTGCCCTGTGGCGTCGAACGCGAGATCGGCGACGAACACCTGCAACATATTGTTGCCGGCGCGATCGCTGCGGAAACAGATGCGCTTGCCGTCCGGTGCGAAGAACGGGCCACCGTCGTAGCCCGGCGCGGTGACCAGCGGAATCTTGTCTCCGTTCTCTCGATTCAGCACCCAAATGTCGCCCTGATTCTGGGCGAGGTCGCAGTAGATGAGCCACTTGCCATCGGGTGATGTCGAGCCTTCAGCGACGTACGCCTTGCCGTCGCCGATGAGCGGCGTGATCGACTGTTCCCATTGCGGGCTGCCGTCGGCCTTCTTGAGATCTGCCATGACGATTCGCATTTCCGGCGGAAACATCCAGCGATAGCGACCCGTGCCGCGTTGATAGCCAGGGGCTTGCCCTTCGCTCGGGGCACCGAGCGTCGACGCGAAGATCGCGGTCAACGGGTCGAGCGGGTCAAACCAACCGCAGGTGTTGGCTGAACCGGGCGGGCTCAGACGACGGATGTTTGCCAGCGACGCGATCGCGCCGCCAGAGTCTCGCACGACGTCGGCGATGTACATCGCGTAGAACGGTTCCGCCTCCTGCCCCGCCTTCGGCTTTTCCACCGCCTGAAAGATGATTCGCTTGTCGTCGGGGGAGAAGTAGGACTCCCCCGCCTTCACGAACCGATCGGGGAAGGTGAGTTGAACGTGATTCTCAAGGATTCCCTTCTCCGCTTCTCGCCAGTCGATTCCAGAAGCGCTCGGGGAAGCAGGCGGAGCGGATGCGGTTGCGGCGGGGCTGGCAACCTGAAACGCGACGGCAAGCACGAGCGAGGCGAGGGGCATACGGGGCTCGAAGCGGAGGAAGTGGACTCCGCCCCGCGATTCGTCGCGTTCGGAGGACTCTCGTAGTCTAGTCGGCGTGGAAGTGCTCTACCACGATCAGTGGGTTCTGGTCTTCAACAAGCCGTGCGGCATGCTCTCGGTGCCCGGCATCGGACCGGACAAGCAGGACTGCCTCGCATCGCGAGCTGCGGAGGCGTTCCCGGGCGCTCGTATCGTCCACCGGCTCGATCGCGACACGTCGGGAGTGATCGTGATGGCATTGGACGCCGATAGCCATCGCGAGCTGTCACGGCAGTTTGAGGCTCGGGAAACCGAGAAGAGCTACATCGCTATCGGTGCTGGCCATCCGGCCGCCGACGCGGGCACGATTGACCTCCCGCTGCGGAAACACGCCATGGGGTCGGCACTCCAAATCGTCGACCATGCCCGCGGCCGATGGGCGGTCACCGAGTGGACGGTGCAGGAGCGGCTGGATGGTCCGCCACGCACCCGCTTCGAACTGCGACCGATCACTGGTCGAAGTCATCAGTTGCGAGTGCATCTCATGTCCATCGGCCACCCGATACTCGGTGACGAGTTGTACGGGCCGCCAGAGATCTACGGCGCGTCGCCTCGACTGTGCCTGCATGCGGCGTCGCTCACGATCACGCACCCGCAAAGTGGCGAACGACAACGGTATCGAACGGCGTGTCCATTCTGAGCGTGACGGAACGGGCCAGAAGCAACGTCTCGGGTTGAGTTGGTCCCGAGTTCGTAGAGAGGTTGATTGTGCCGCCTCCACGATGGATGGGACGACGCACTGGTTCACTGAACAGTTCATTCATGCCGACACCGACGTCCGAAGTACCATGGCGGCCTGTGGCGAAAGCGGGCATGTTTCGGGTTCACACAATCGTCCCGCTCCTCTCCAACGAATCTTCGCCCCTGCCACGCGCATGAACACCACGGAACGCGAATCCCTGCTTGGAGTGCTGAAGGACCGTTTCGACAAGAACCTGCTCCGTCATACACAGATCACGTGGGACAAGGTCCGAGCGAAACTCGACGACAACCCCGAGGCGCTGAATGCGCTGCAAGCGATGGAAGCGACCGGCGGAGAACCAGACGTGATCGGTCGAAGCGACGAATCCTCACAGATCGTCTTCTGTGACTGCTCGGCGGAGAGTCCACTTGGGCGCCGGAGCCTTTGCTTTGACCGCGCTGCACTTGAGGCCCGAAAGGAGAACAAGCCCAAGGGCAGCGTTGAAGATCAGGCGGCGGCGATGGGTGTCGCGCTGCTTACTGAAGAGCAGTACCGCCACCTCCAGACGCTCGGTGTCTTTGACTCACGGACTTCCAGTTGGGTTGGAACACCCTCAGATGTCAGAGCCCTCGGGGGCGCATTGTTCTGCGATAGGCGCTATGGAAAAGTATTCGTGTATCACAATGGCGCAGAGTCCTACTACGCGGCCCGAGGTTTCCGAGCCCGCTTGGTAGTCTGATTTTGACCTGAGTTCGTGGGCCTCAGGAGGTTCCAACTAGACGCACGCGTTCAGATTTCTGAATCGCTGTTTTCTTTCCCCTGGAAGCTTTCATCCTTCTCTATCGCAAGAGAAGTAACGCAATCATTCCGCGGCCCGTCCATGCGATAGTCCGGACCCAGTTGGTGTGCACCAGCCGACGCCAGACTCGCTCGTCAAAACCACTCGAAAGTCGCGCGTGCAGTGGGACCTGCACGGCAAAGGTCGACGTCCAAATCAGGACCAGAAGTCCAAGCCCGACCCATCGCACAGGGCTGTCGGCGGCATGCGCCTGCGGGAGGAACGCCAGAACAATCGCGCAGCCCGCTTCGACAATCATGGTCGGCCCGACGACCCAAGTCGTCCTTCGCTGATGACCTTCTGAATACGCGACGAAGCCACTTGCGGGCACTTTGCCCATCAACGGATAGTGCACGATCTGGACAAACCAGATGAGTCCGACCATGAACCAGGTCGCACCAGCATGGGCGAATGGAACGAGCGGCATTAGTTGATCGAGCACGCGAGTTCCTCAAGGTCTGGTCGATCGGCCGCGGTGGTATGGCGGTACGCGCGAACGACCCGGGCGTTGTGGATCACAAACGCGCCGGGCATCTGGAATCCGTCGCCTTCGAGTTTGCCAACGCCGTGCCCTTGCATCGCGGCAAACAGCCCGCGGATCCATACACGTGGACCAAAGAGTTGAAGGAATGAGCCGCGTCGCAGTTCGAGCGCTCGGTAGAGCAACCGATCCGGATCCGCGATCCATGCGGCCGAGGTGACTCCATACCGCTGGCCGAGGGATCTCAGTCCCTCGGATGTCGGGCTCAATCCCACAACCGCCAGACCGACGCCAGCCTTGTCGAACGAGGCTTGCCATCGCGCGAGATCAGAGAGCGTCTGCTTGCAGAACGTGCACCCGGAATGACGCAGGAGCACCACCAGTGTCGGACGCTCATCAGCAATCATCCGCAGGGTTCGGCCACGGTCGTCCTGCAATGCATCAAGCGCTCGTTCGAGCGAGACCGTGCCCGCGGGCGCAGCAGGCTGGGCGGCGTTGGCCGCATGCCAGAGGATCATTGAGAAGGGAATCCACCACAGCAGATCGTTCGTGAGGATCGTGACCCCCATCGACCACGGCAGGTCCCCTCGCGATGCCGCGTCGACAAAGCCGATCGGACCAAGGATCTTCCCGATCAGTCCGACGAGTACGATCGGCCAATGCCGGGCCGGATCGCGCGAGGCGATCGCGTACCCGATGCCGTACACCCCGACGATCATGCCGATGCACGCCCACAGTTGTGGCCACAACTCATTCGTCGCTGGCGACACACCCAGCAGCGACAGCGTCTGTACCGGCGCGAGGACCATCGCCGCTCCCCAGACGAGGTTGTAGATCGCCGCCGCCATCAGCCATCGCCGCATCCAAGCGGGCGCCATCGATCCATTCATATCAGCGACTGTCATGGTTGTTCCCTTCGTCGAGCGAAGCCGACTTCGTCGCGTGGTAAAGAAATTCATCCATCCGGGCTCACCTTCGCCGCACGTGCCACTCAGCAACGAAGGTACCAAGCCACCCGCGCGGCAGCGTGCACTCGCTGGGGTCCTCGAGCACGCAGCGCTGACGGCAACTGATACCTCCGCGAATGCGGCTCGTGTCCCGGGGCCATTCTGAGAGGTTTCCATGATCACGGCGAGACGCAGTCTCCACAGGGTTGTCGCTCCATGCTTGGGCTGTCTCTTCGCGACTCCTTGGACGCCTTGGCCGCACACTATTGCGAGCAGTGCTTGAGTAAAAGGTTCGCCCGCACACTGAGCAGATGTTGCATGGAAGGACGGAGTTGCAACCGATGCGCTGATTCTAGGGCGAGCACTGCGACGGAACGGTCCCGTCCTCTTGGCTTCCGACGTCTGGGCTTCCAAAGTCTGGGCTTCACAGATGCACTTGCAGATCCCTTGCACAATGAAATCGCTTCGCGACGGGATCAGAGTCGACGCGCGCAAGCTGTCCGGAGTGCAGCGCCGAGCAACGACCAGGAAACGTGTGCAGACGCGGCGCTGTCGATCCCGTGCCGTCGGACCACTATGACCGCGACGGTGTCTCACTCGATCGTGGTGCGGAGTAGGCGAGAGTGCGGAGCGAGCGATGCAAGCGACTGGAACGGTTTGCACCCACTGGTCTCTCAAAGACTCGGTGCTCACGTTTGGCAGACGAGCGATTCCTATGAAACAGACCCGCCGCCCGAAGGATTGCTCCTTCGGGCGGCGGGCGTCGTCGTGATCACCCTCGATGGGGCTGCGACTTGTTACCCCGGACACACTCCCCACGCCCCGAGCAGCGCAGCCAAGTCCGCTCCATTCACGATGCCGTCTTGATTCAGGTCGCCGGTGTCGCCGGAAGTACCCCAGGCACCGAGCAGGACGCTCAGGTCGGTAGCATCGACGACACCGTCGTCGTTGTGGTCGGCAACGCAGTCATGGATATCGGGCGAGGGCTCGATGAGTTGGCTTGGAGGAATGTTCTGCCACTCCGGTCCGCTGTGGAGGGCCGGATCGTAATTGGTCGAACTCCGCAGCATCGCGATGCGGCTGCCACCGGGAAGTCCGGCAAAGGGAGACCTTGCGTCGGAGGACCAGCCTGGCGCCGCCGATGTCGGCTTGAATACCTTGATCACGCCGTTGGCCGTGACGTAGAGCCGGTCATCGGAGATCGACATCGAATCGACCGTGCCCAGCGACGCCGGATAAATGGTCGGCCCGGACGTGATGTTGGGCTTGATGCCGAAGACAGTGTTGGATGCGTCGGTGTGCAGCCAAGGGAAGCCGCTGGTCGGGTCGACGATGAGCTCTGCGTCGCCGAACATCGGTACGTTCGTCGGGATAACGATGGTGAGGAGCGTTTGAGAGAGGTCCGCCGAGAGCTTCACCAGCTTCCGTTCGGTGACGGACACGATCCACACCGCGTCGGCCGGATCGTCGACGGCGATTGCAGCCGGCAGCGGAACCGCCGACGTTGCGTCGAGGATGTTGCCTTCCGCGTCGAGAGCGTAGAGCTTGCCGTTCACGTCGAAGGTGTAGATCCTGCTCTTGCCAGACCAGTCCATCTTGACGAGCCCTGACGGCGATGGATCAAGGATGGTCATCTGGCCGGTCTTGAGGTCAAGCGTGCGTAACCGCGACAGGGTTCCGACGAAGATCGACTTCGCGATCACCAGTCCGCTCGTCGCGTCGGGATGGATGCTGACGTCGAGCACGTTCAGAAACGACGAAACCGTCACGTCCGGCACCATCGAGTCTTCCGAGCCCTCGAACGGAACGGGGTCGAGGATCTTGAGACTACCGCCGCTCTGGCTGTCGTTGGAGTTGAGGAAACTGATTCCATAGATCGGTCGGATGCATTGCAAGGAATCGATGAACCGCGGATTGCCCGAGTTACTATCGAAGAGCCGGGTCATGCTGCGCAGGCCGAAGTCGCCAATCCAGCCGGTGATGGTGGTCGGGTTGTAGACCTTGTTGGCGTAGTCGGTCTGAGTGGTAAGGCTCGAATCGTTGTTGGGATCGCGGTACTTGATGAGCCGCGTATCGCCCAGGCGGGTCGAGCGGACCAGGGTCACGCAGTGACCGCCGCCGCGCGTATAGATCGGGTAGCCCTGAGCACTTCCGTTCTGGGTGTAGAAACCGTAGGTAAACGACACGATCCATCCGCTACTGGCGATCTGGGTCATCGAGGCTTGGCCGGGCGTGAACTCCGAGGTGACGTACTTGATCTTCCGCTTGAGGAGCGAGCCGTTCACCAGCGACTGGTAGGCATCGTTGACACAGCAGGTCGTGCCGTCCTGGCCGTCGGTGTTCATGAGGTCGCCGATGTAGTCGATCCAGGTCGTCATGTAGCCGTGCTGGGCGTTGGACATGTAGTTGGCCGGGGGTAGTCCACCGACCGGGAAGCCGTGGTTCGCGGCGTACGCGAAGAGGTTCAGGCAGGCTGTCGGCACGCAGAACATGTCACCGTTCGAGCGCAGTCCGGTGCGGCGCTGGTCGATGTCGGTCATGTAGGTGATGCGATAGTCGTAGATAGTCGAATTGAGATAGCTGCTGGCGATGACATCGGCCGAAGCGGGGGCAGCGAGACCAGTGAACGTGGTGGCTGCGATGGCGAGACCTGCAGCGCGAAGCGAGATTGAGTTGGCCATGGTGAATTCCCTCGGAAGTGATCTTGGGTGCCCCCAACGGCACGAACGGAGTACGGCACGGTCGGCGCTCTAATCGCTCCCCGTCCTGAGGGTAAGCGAATTCTGGGGCTGGCCTTCCAGAAATAGTGAGCGGAATGTCGGGACTCGTGCGATTCCGTCGCGCAAACCCTCAATCGGGTCACGGGTTGGAACCCAGGCGTGCTCAGGGAACGTTGAAGGGCTTCCGATGCGGAAGTAGCCACGTGCGAGTTGGCACCGATCCTTGTCTGAGCCGGTGCTCATCGCGGCTGCGGCGAGTCAGCAGCGATCTGCCGCAAGCCCGGTCCTGCCCGCACCAGACCGCTCAGCATCCCCCGAAAGACGATCCCGTGCAGCGGGAGCACTGCGTACCAGTTCGCGATTTCTAAGAGACCGGGTGGGCGAAACTGGGCTGGCAAAACCGGGCGGTCATCACCAGTTGCGTCCCCGCATCGTCCATCGGCGTGGGAGAGAGATCGACGCTCAGCGTCGCGACGCCCGGGAGTTTCATTTCAGCCGTCAGCACCAAGCGGTGTGGCGGCTCGATGGCAGTGAAGCGTCGGCTTCACTGACGCGCATGCAGATCTCTCGCAGCCAAAGGTCGGTCCGCAACGTGATCGAAGTCGACGCTCGCTGACGCTCCGGAGGAGAGCGCGGAGCTAAGGAACAAGCAACGTGTGCCGCGCCGGCTGCATCGCGGCTGCATGACTGCATGACTCGGCCGTTCATCCCAGCGGCGTCCGGGTGGTGCCGCAATCGGGACAGCGTGATCCCGAAGCTGTAACCCGGAGGTCGTACGCGCAGCGCACGCACAGTCCCTTCCGCCGCCGCAGCGCCCCGCGAATCGCCGCCGGTGCAGCCAATACCACAAGCCAGCACGTCGCAAACACCATCGTGTCTGCGATGAAGCCCGGCCAGATCGGCAAACACGGCAGGGCCGCCCGCGGCCACCAATCGGCGGGATCGGACGGCATCATGCCGTCGCCCAGTGCGATCCCCCCGCCGTTGCTCACCCAGTACCACAAATCCGGCTCGGTCTCGGGGTTCCGCGCGTACGCGCACCACAGCGCGTGGAACGGCCAGCCCCGGCAATCGACGCCCTGCACCGTGAACGCCTCGGGCGGCCAATCCTGCTGTTGGTCCGTCCAGTCGAAGAGCACCTGCTGCGCCCACGCGGGTGTGAGGGCACGTGCGTTCGTCTGCGTGACAAACGGCCCGACGTCAGTCCAAGGCGGGTCCGGCCGCATGACGCAGCACGCGTATCGCGCTGAGCCGAATCGGCCCCAATGCTCGACATCCATCCGTCCTTTGATACTGCTGCTCGATGGCCGCCAGATGCACGATCGCATTTCGCTGGTCGCGTACTGGAGTTGCACCTCCAAGGCGCACACCCAAGCCACACCGACGGTCGAGACCGCGCCGAGCAGCACGCAGAGCGCGATACGGATCGGACCAGGGCCGCGGCGGCGCGGGCCTTTGATCTTCGGCATGATTGCAGGGATGGCCACGGGTGAAGTTCTCCGCGCGGGTTGCCGCACGCAGGGCAGGGTGAATCCAAATGCCTGGCGCGAAGTTCGTCCGCACGATGCCGGCAGACGCGGCGCCGGGTTCAGCGTCGTCAGCGCTCGGCCTCCACTGCCAGCTCCGCGACAAAGATCGGCGCACTGTACAGGCACGCCGCGACAAACATCCGCAGAGGAATCGGCTGCAATGGAAGAGTCTTGTCGAACTTCGCGGCGGAGGGCGGACGCACCCAACCACGGCGAGCCTGCAGCGACAATGCATCCGCCCTGATCGGGACCGATGCCTTAGAGCATCCACCGTGTGCCCGATTCCCACGGCCCGAACATGGACAAGACCCACGGCAGAACGACCCTGGCTCGCTCGGCGGCAACTTACAGATCCAGATCGTGCTGTTGATCTTTGCCGTAGAAGTTGACCTTCCACATACCGACGCCGGTGACGAAACAAATGATCGCCATGACGAGCAACGGGCGAATCAGCGGGCGAAGCAGCGAGCGACGGTCTTTGGTTCGTGCGGCTTCCATTGGCACGAGCGTATGTCCTTGTCGGTGAAAGGGTGCTCGTCGATCGGTCGACCCGCATAGCGAGCGGAAGAGTTCGCCGCTCGCCTCTTGTATTGGTATGACGTCGGCCACACAGTGGTCGTCATGATCTTCTTCGCTCTCCTCGGAATCGTCGGTTCGATCCTCGTCGTGGCGATCGAACCCACGATCGGAGTCCCTGCGCTTCTCATCGTCTTCCCGCTCTAGATCTGCGCCGGTCGCCTCGACGAGATCCTGCAGCACATGGTGAACGTCGAAGGGCGTGCCATGCGTGATCCGCTCCAAGTTGGAAGCGGGGAAAACTCTAGTTCGATCGCGCATGACGCGTCTGGGTGGCTCACAAAGCGATCTCGTCGGGGTTCCATCGGTGGCCGTGCTTCCAGAGCACGTTGAAGATGTTGAAGTGCTTGCGGATGCACGCGACGACGACCCGCGCGACCCACGGCGGCCGACAGCCGCGCGCACGCATCTGCGCACAAGTGTGGCCATAGGCGATCGACGCACTCAGTAGACTCGCAAACTATCGTCAGCGAGGACAGATCCCCCAACTGCCGAGGACGATTGCGAGGTCGGCCCCGTTCACGATGCCGTCACCGTTCATGTCGCCTAGGCAGCAGCTCACGCCCGATTCGCAGTCGTCGGGAACGCCGTTGCCATTGCAATCGTTTCCGGCGAGTTCGAGTTCATCGGGAACGCCGTTGCCGTTGCAATCCATAGAGGGCGGAATGAAGTACAGATACGCCGCGCCCGACGCGCTCACGCTGTTGTTCGCTTGCACGCCGTTCACGCCGGTGGCGTTGCTGTCCTCTCCATTCGCTCCGACGACGACCGTGCCGCCGGATACCGCCACCGAAGTGCCGAAGCTGTCGCTCGCACCTGTGTTCGATGCCTTCAGATACGCCTGTTGCATCCACGTCGCGCCGCTGCGCACGAAGACGTACGCCGCGCCGGCATCGGACGCACCGTTGTTGGCTTGGTCGCCACCCACACCGGTCGCGTTACTCGATTCGCCATTCGCGCCGACCACCACCGTGTCGCCCGACACTGCGACCGACCAGCCGAAACTGTCACTCACGTCGGTGTTCGACGCCTTGAGGTACGCCTGCTGGCTCCACGACGCGCCGTTCCGCACGAAGACGTACGCGGCGCCGGCGCCGCTGGCGCTCTCGTTGGCTTGGTTGCCGTTCACACCCGTGGCGTTGCTGGCCTCGGAGAAGGCGCCGACCACCACCGTATCACCCGACATCGCCACCGCGCGGCCGAACTGATCCGCCGCGCCGGTGTTCGAAGCCTTGATGTATGCCTGCTGGGACCACGTCGAACCGCTGCGAACGAAAACGTATGCGGCGCCGGCCCCGTTGGTGCTGTTGTCGGATTGATTGCCGTTGACGCCGACGGCATTGCTGTCCTCGAGATTTGCCCCCACCACGAGCGTTCCGCCTGAGACGGACACTGAACTGCCGAAGATGTCGCCCGCATTGGTGTTCGACGCCTTGACATACGCCTGCTGGGTCCACGTCGTCCCGCTTCGGACAAAGACGTACGCCGCACCGGCCCCAGAGGCGCTGTTATTCGCTTGATTGCCGTTCACGCCCGTGGCGTTGCTGTCCTCATTCTCCGCTCCGACGACCACCGTGTCCCCCGACACCGCGACCGAAAGGGCGAAGAAGTCGAACTCGCCGGTGTTCGACGCCTTGAGATAGGCCTGCTGGCTCCACGTCGTGCCGTTGCGGACAAAGACGTATGCCGCCCCGGGATTGACGAGGCTGTTGTCGGCTTGATTGCCGTTGATACCGGTCGCGTTGCTGTCCTCGCCGTAGGCGCCGATGACCAGCGTGTCCCCCGACACCGCAACGGCCCTGCCGAACTCGTCATTACTGTCGCTGTTCGATGCCTTGAGATACGCCTGTTGAGTCCACGACATCCCGCTTCGGACGAAGACGTACGCCGCGCCGGCGTTTGTGAGACTGTTGTTCGCCTGATTGCCGTTCACGCCCGTGGCGTTGCTGTCCTCCCTGCTCGCCCCAACCACTACGGTGTCGCCCGACACCGCCACGTCGGTGCCGAACTGATCATCCGCACCGGTGTTCGACGCTTTCAGGTACGCCTGCTGCGCGACTGGATCGATGGTCAGCGGGTAACGCGCCATTCGATCGTCGACCTTCAAGAGTAGGACATCGGTCGCACGCGTCCCCGCGCCTGTGCTTGCGCCAAGCCGGAACTCGAATGTCGCCGGAAGGACGACGCCGTCAGCGTCGAAGGCCGTAAGCCCGCGGTAGTTCACCACGCTGGCGCCGTGTGCGTCGACGAAGGTCACGTCGCGACCATCCCCACTCACGCGCGCCGCCAGCCCGCCGCGCACCGCGAGCGTGAAACGTAGCCCATCACCCGCGGCACACGATCGCTCGAGCGCAGGAGGCTGGTGCACCGTGTATCCGTGCTCAAGGCCGCGGAGGTCGTTGATGTACCACTCCGTGAGACTCGCGTCCCATGCGTAGTGAACGCGTCCGCCGACGGCCGCGATGGAAGCCGGCGCGTTCATCGGGCGCTCCGCGCCAGCGGGCCCGTAGCTCACGAGTTCGAGTCCCCATGTCCAATGTCCGGAATCCGGCGTCGCCAAGAAAGCCCGGCCATCAAAGTGCGTCTGCCATCGCTGGCCAGGGTTTCGAGCGTCGTATCCGCCGTCGACTGCGAATGCGGCGTGGCGATTGGCCTCGTACGCGGCGCGAATGCTGGACCAGTCCGATGGGGAAACGCCATCAGGCACGCGCTCGTCCGCCATCACCGTGGACGCAGGCGCGAGCCACGCGGTCGTCATGAGAACGACGGCTGCGACCGCCCAGCGCGAGGCTGCTCGAGGAGCGCTGCGCGAGTCTCGACCCAGAGAGGCCAGCCTCTGGAGAAGGGCCTCCCAGACAGCGAGCCGATCAACGGTTGGGGACACGTCTGTTTCGTTCGTTTTCCTGATCATCAACGATCTCCAAAGTTGCTTGCTGCCATTATCGCGGGCTCGAAGACGACATCGATTGTCGCTGTCCGAGCGCCCAACTCTTGACGACGGGTTGGGTCACCAGCCTCGCGAGGAATTCGGAATCGAAATCTGAACCCCTCAGAATGAGCGTAACCGCGGCGCTCCGCACCCGGACAAAGTTGTGCGGAACCTGAAATTCGCCGACTTATCGCTCGTCGGCAAAGGAGACCAGACCGGGCCATCGAAGACCGTCGCGTCCATGGCTCATGAAACCGTTCGCGGGCGAGGATCGACGTCGGCCTCGGCGATGAGCGCAGCGAAGCCGATGCACGTTCCGATGCCCGACATCTGCGAGTCGCGCGGCCTCATAGAGCGGCCTCATAGAGGACACACACGTGTCCGATTCCTAGAGGACACACACGTGTCCGATTCCGCCCGTGGGTCCACGCTCGCTGGCTGCTCACAGCGCTCCGCATCACGCGCCGCACGCAACGGGCCAGCGAGGCGGTGGGGATTCGAACTTGTGGTAGGTTTCGATCGCTACCCCTATCCAGTGTCGTTTCGACGACAGGCTGTCCATCAACTCGACGACTCCCCGCCCGACGCTGTTGGGCTTCAGGTCAGCCCGCCGCAGCGTTCGCAATCCTCGCCGTTGATCGAGTTCCCCCTCCCCAAACGTTACAACGAAGTAGCCTCCCCGATGACCCTTCACACGAACGCTCTCTCACTGCTTGGATGCGCAGCCATCGCCACTTCGACCAGCGCGCAGTCACCCGACCAACCTCCGGACACGACCGTGCAAGCCACTGCGGTCGGCGCTCAGTCCTCTGACGAGCGGCCGGATACTGCCTTTCGTGCCGCGGGCGGCTATCTCTACCAGTTTGAGAGCGACTTCAAGGATGTCCCCGGCTCCGTGTCAGCGAATCGTGCCTACGCGACCTTTGGCTCGCGCTTCGCACTCACGCCGACCGTTGATCTGGGCCTGCGAGTCTCGTGGGAAGGTGGCTGGTACAACTTTGACGGTCCGAGCGTGTTGTCGCTCGGCACGGGAGCGGACCCTTGGAACACGGTCATGGGCGCTCAGTTTGGTGGCAACCTCGGCATAAAGTTAAACGAAGAGTGGTCGCTCTCGTTGGCGCTCTTCGGCGGCGCATCCGGAGAGACGGGCGCCGATGCCGGTGACTCCCTCTCGATCGGAGGCACTGCTGGAGCGACGTGGCGGGCCAACGACCGATTCACGATCGGTGGCGGCGTGCTTGTCTCCAGTCAGATCGAGGACGACGTTCTGATCGTGCCGCTTCTCTTCATCGATTGGCGGATCACCGACTCAATTCGAATCACCAATGTTGCCGGTCCTGAGGCGTATCCAACAGGTGCTGGCCTTGAGCTGGTGTGCAGTGCCGTCGAGAACATGGAGTTCGCGATTGGCGGCCGATGGGAGTCTCGTCGGTTTCGACTTGACGACAGCGGACCGGCGGTTGAAGGCGTCGGCGAAGACCAAGGCGTTGGTCTGTGGCTGCGTGCTGGCTTGAAGCCGATCCCGCAGCTTCGGCTCGATTTCCTCGTCGGCGTAATGGTCGGCGAGGAGTTCACTCTCTCCGACCGCAACGGCAACGAACTTGCTTCGTCTGATCTCGATCCCGCGCCCTTCGTCGCAGGCTTCGTCAGTTGGCGGTTCTAGAACCGCAGCCCCACGTCACGTTGCTTCGCATCCATCCATCCATCGTGGACACGAACTCGAGCGCCTCGTGAACTGGCGCTTATCGCGGCCGAGGCGAGTCAGGAGCGGTCTGCGGCAGGGCCTGAGCCGCCCGCACCAGTCCGTTGAGCATCCCGCGAAAGACGATCCCGTGCAGTGGGAGCACCAAGTACCAATAGGCAATTCCTAAGAGACCACGCGGGCGGAACCTGGCGGTCATCACGAGTTGCGTATCTGCGTTGCCGGACGGCGACGGAGCGATATCGAAGCTCAGCGTCGCGACGCCCGGGAGTTTCATTTCGGCCCTCAGCGTGAGGCAGCGCGGCGGCTCGATCAAGGTGACGCGCCAGAAGTCGAGTGCATCGCCCAGCCGCAGTTCGCCCGCGCTGCGTCGACCGCGCCGCAGGCCCGGCCCGCCAGCGAACCGATCCATGATGCCGCGCACGCGCCAGAGCCAGTCCGCAGCGAAGTAGCCGTGTTCGCCGCCCAATGAACACACGGACGACCACACCGCGGCGGGTGATGCTGACGTCGTCACCGCGCGGCGATCAACAAACACGGTGCCCCCGGCCCATGACGGATCACCGGGCATCACGCCCGCGTCCGACCAAGCCGTCTCCACATCACCTGCGTGAACCTTCGCCAGTGCCGCATCCATTGCCTGCCGAATGGTGAGACATGAATGGGGCATGAGTCGAACGGCCTCGTCGCTGCGGCAGACGACGCGATTCTTCAAGCCCTCTGCGAGCGGACGCGCGATACTCGCGTGCAGCGGCGTGACGAGGTGGATCCACAGCGAACTCAACCGTGGTGTGAGTACGGGCACGGGGATCACCAGCCTCCGCCGCAGGTGCAAAGCCGACGCCATCTCGCGCATGATCGCCGAATACGAAGCCACCTCGGGGCCCCCGATGTCGAGCGTCTTGCCGATAGTGGCGGGAGTTTCGAGCGCCGCGATGAGATAGTGCATGACGTCGCGCACGGCGATCGGTTGCGACTCGGTGTGAACCCATCGCGGCGTGATCATGATCGGCAGCCGCTCGACGAGATAGCGGAGAATCTCAAACGATGCCGAGCCCGATCCGATGATCATCGCGGCCCGAAGGACAGTCACCGGCACACCGCCGCGGCCCAGCGCGGCTTCTACCTCGCGCCGCGACGCGAGGTGTTTGCTCAGACCGTCGCCGACCTCGCCCAAGCCACCGAGATAGATGATGCGCGGCACACCCGCCTTGGCGGCAGCTCGCCCGAACGTTTCGGCGAGGGAAAGGTCGCGAGCGCGGTACTCGGGCCCGGCAGCATCCATCGAGTGCACCAGGTAATACGCCGCGGCGCACCCGCGCAAGGCATGCTCGAGCCCCGCTTCATCGCCGGCATCGCCCTCAACGATCTCGACGCGTTCGTTGCCGGCCCACGGGCGGGCACGCACCTTGGCGGCGCTGCGAGCCAAGCACCGCACGCGATAGCCGCGCTCAAGAAGGCGCGGGGCCAGGCGCCCGCCGATGTAGCCCGTTGCGCCGGTGACGAAGACTGTTGGAGGCATTTCTGCGGGCATCTTGCGTGATCGTAGCGACGCGATTCCGACGCATGTCGCCCGCGCCATCTCGATCGGGCTGCGAATCTCGTTTCTCGCCCCACGTCGTGACATACCGCAGCATCGAGACCGACGCCCGCGGTCCTCGCACCAGACATGCATCATGCATTCGGTGCGGAAGGTTCAGGGGGCTGCGCGCCAAGCGCACGCGCCCGAAGACCGCCGACGCCAACGAGGCTGCGGCGACAGCCTTCTCCATCCTCCGCAACGCTTCGGAGCTAATCGCGATCGCGCGTCCTGGTTAGCCGAGAATCGCGCAGACGCTCTAACGCACCGTGTCCGACCACAAGAACTGACACGACTGATTTGAGTCCAATCGCGCCCCCAACGTCTTCTGGGTCAACCTCACCGACATGAATTTCACCGAGGACGCAGCGGTGAACAAACGTAAGCTCAGCGACGGTGCGGTCTTCACGGGCAACCCGGCGGACAATCTGTGTCAAG
>JBBQCR010000017.1:0-19736 GCA_038318935.1 Phycisphaerales bacterium | reverse complement strand
GATCCTCACGATCAGCGCCACCGACACCGAAGTCGGATTGAGTGTGCCGGTCGCAAGCGTGTCCGTGACCGAAGAGGGCGAAGCCCTGATTCCCGCCGACAAGCTCAACCAGATCGTGCGAGCGAGCGAGGACTCGACGCTGTCCATTGAAGTCAGCAAGACTGTCGCGGTCATCAAGGGCCAGGACTCAACCTTCAAAGTCTTCGGGTACGACCCGAAGGACTTTCCAGGGGTGCACGTCTTCCCGGCCAATCGCATCGACTATGAAACCACGGCTGGCACGCTCGCTCGACTCATCCACCGAACGTTGTTCGCGACGGCCGTCGACAACAGTCGCTACGCCATCAATGGCGTGCTCATGGAACGCAAGGGCAAGCGACTTCGCATGGTCGCCACCGACGGACGGCGTCTGGCGATGGCCAAGGGCGAGTGCTCGCGTGCGAGTGAAAACGATGGCCAGTGCATTGTGCCGTCGAAGGCATTGAATGTGCTGGGCAAGCTGCTCTCCGATCCCGACGACGCGGTTGCTGTGGCCCGTGACGAGAACATGATTGTCTTCCGCGTGGGCGAGGGCGCCGACGCGTCGATCCTCTCGTCGCGCCTGGTCGAAGGCACCTTCCCGCCCTTCGAGGACGTGATCCCCAAGGAGCAGGACAAGAAGGTCGTCTTTGACGCCAACGAATTGACGAGCGCCGTGCGTCGGGCCGCGCTGCTCACCAACGAGGAGTCCAAGGGCGTGCGTTTGGCGTTCAGCGCCGGACAACTCATTCTGTCCAGCCGCGCACCCGAACTCGGCGAGGCCGAGATCCGCGTCGACATCGAGAAGTATGAAGGCGAACCGATCGAGATCGGCTTCAATCCGCAATTCATCACCGATGTACTCAAGGTGATCGACAGCAAGCAGGTCATCATCGAACTCAAGGCCCCGAACAAGCCTGGTGTGATCAAGGTCGGCACCGACTTCACGTATGTGGTTATGCCGGTCAATCTGACCTAAGGGGTCATGCCGGTCAACCTGACCCCGTACCACGAAAAAGCGACAAGGCCGCGGGCATGTGCCCGCGGCCTTGTCTGTTCCGTCACTCTTCACTTCGCAGCGAAGAGTCGCGATCGATCAGCGATCACTTCTTGTACTTGACGCTGCAGCCGTAGGCCTTCGTCTCGGCCGGGGAAACGGTCTCGTTGGCGGCGATCTGCTTCACGGCGTTGACGACGTAGTTCATCTTGCCCTTGGTGCCGCCGTTGCCATCATCAATGGCGCCCTGGTAGCGGAGCACGCCCTTGGAGTCGATCACGTAGCAGTGCGGAGTGGTCTTCGCGCCGAACATCATGCCGACCTTGCCCTCGCTGTCGAGCAGTGCCGGAGTGTTGATCTTGTGCTCCTTGAGGTACGCAGCGGTGCCTTCGAGGCTGGTGGTCGACGCAGCGCTCGAGTTGATCATGACGTACACGACGTCCTTCGACGCTTCGGTCGCGCCGCGGATGGTTTCGAGAACGGTGCCGTCGCTGCTCACGCGCTGGCAGGCCGGGCACTCGGGGTTGCACCACTCAAGGACCACGATCTTGCCAGCAGCGTCGGAGAGGCTCCACTCCTTGCCGCCGGTGGTCTTGAGGGTGAAGTTCGGGGCCGGCTTGCCGACCTCGGCGCGAGAGGCCTTCTCAGTGGCCTTCTCTTCCTTCTTCATTTCCTTCCGGGACTCCTTCGTGCCTTCCTGCTTCGCCGGAGCCGCGGGAGCGGTGTTCTGGGCGACGACGGTGAAGGCGACGGTGGCGGCGAGGCCGGAGGCGACGACGAGAGCAAGCGTTTTCGACAGATTCTTCATAGAGAGAAACTCCAAAGTGGGTTCTTACGATACTGAGAGGATGGCCGCAGCCACGTGCTGCGCCGACTGAAGTGAGCGGTGTGGAAGGGGAGCCTAGCGCGATGGCGGAGTTGGATGATCGGCAGAAGTTGCCGTGCCCCCCAGCGAAAGGCTTATTTCAGTCGATGGCCCTACCGGTCCGGACGCTGGATCGAGCGTGACAAGACCGGCGGCACGAAGCGGCTTGCCGGTCGCGTCGCCGGGCCGGACCTCGATTGGGACGCGGAGTCGGAATCGGCCGCCTTGGGCGATCACCGGTGCTGGCAGTGTCTCACCGTACCGGACACCCGGCGTCTGATCGGGAATGAAGCGAACACTCGTGCCATCCGCAGCCGGGCCTTCAACAACAATCGCCTCGCGACCATCCAGTGCAGCGACGATTGACAACGAAGCGGCGTCAATCGGAAGGCGTGCGTGAAAAGTCTTCAGGTCCTCGGAGACGACCAGTGGCGTGCCCGCGACCGGGACGTCGATCGAGACCGTTCGTCGACCAAGAAGGCAGCGATCGGTGCAGACCATCCACGACAGCACGGCCTTGATCGGTACCGGGCTCAACGTGGCAAATGTCGCCGGCGGAGTGATGGTCACGAAGAACGCAACATCGCCTTCGTACCCGATCGTTGTCTCGCCGTGCCCGTCCATGATGGTCGGGCGAGGAAACTCGATGGCGCTCGCCGTAAAGCCCGCTGGCAGATCAAAGTCGATGGTTGGCGGGCTGCCCGAATCACCCGGGTTTCGCCAATACGTGTGCCAGCCCTTTTCGACGTGGAACACGACCGCCAGCCGGAAGGGTCTTCCCGCTTCGAGGAGACCGGCTGCGGGAAGAAGTTCGGTCTTCACGAGCGACTCGCCAGTTGCGCGGGCGTCGGGCTTGGTGACCTTCAGCCCCCCTGGAAGCGAGCCCGGGACCTGAGCGCTGACCGACGCGCCGGTAAGAGCGGTGGCGGCGGTGGCAAGCGAGAGGAGCATCCGGAGCGTTGGGTAGGCCATGCGAGGGAACCAGCACTTGAAGGGCGATGCCACTTCGGAATCGAAACAATACAGATCCAGAACCGCAGGAGTTTCACGCCAGCCTGTCCCGCGAGAGCTTTCCGGCAGGCGAGATCGACGACTTTCCGGCATCATCCGGCACTGTGCCCCCCGCCCTCGGCGTCCATCCGGAAGCCGAGGTGGGAATTATGGCCGACACGGAGGTCTCCTGTGCCATTCCCGACCCATCGCTGCTCACCCACTTTTTTCTCCTCAGTCTTCCTGCTCCTCGGAACGCTGACGCTCCTCGCAGGTGGCTGCACGCCGGCCACCAAGGACCGCGATGTCTTGTGGGCGGAGACCTCGGCGGATGCCATCGACGTCATGTCAAAACCACGAGGGGCTCTGGGGTTGCGCGGCGTACCGAATGCAGTCTGGGTCGACCCGCGAGCCGTCGCCGTGTACGAGGCGGGACATATCCCGGGTGCCGTGAACCTCCCCTTTGAGCGGTTGGAGTCCGAGCAGGGCGTGGTCTTCAGCAATGTCGATGTCATTGTGGTGTACGACAGTGACTACGACACCGCCCTCCCGCTGGCGTACGCGAAGCGACTGATCTCCCTTGGATACGACGACGTCTACTGCCTACGCGGTGGCTTGAAGGCGTGGAAGCGAGATGGAAATCCAGTGGCGACCGGTCCCGCAGCACCGGCGGATCCGAAGACCAACTGACGCCGGTGGTCGTCGAGCGACGCGCGGGAGATACGCGAATCTACAAGGACAACCGCCGTCCCCACGGACGGCGGTTGTTGCTCGCCTTCTTTGAAGCCAGTTGCGACGACGCTTGCACTCTCAGGTCAGAGCGGCAGCGCCGGAGATGATTTCCGTGAGTTCCGTCGTGATCTTTCCCTGACGGGCGCGATTGAAGTTTCGCTTCAGCAGGCGACTCAAGCCCGAGGCATTGTCGGTCGCAGCCTTCATGGCCACACGTCGCGTTGCCTGCTCACTCACCGCTGCATCGAGGAATGCCTGGAACATCTGAATCTTCACCGCTCGCGGAAGGAGATCGGTGAGGATCTGCTCGGCGGAGGGGCTGAACTCCATCGGGGAAACGGCGGCTTCGGCTCCGCCAGCGCCATTCGCAGTCGGCTTGGCTGAGGAAGCCTCGTCGACTTTGGTGATCGGAAGCAACTGCATTGCTTCGGGGGTCTGCTTCGCCGCATTGACGAATCGCATGTAGACGACGTAGACCGCGTCGGTCACGCCGCCCACGAACTCGTCCATCGATTCCTGAGCCAGCGCTGAGGTCTCTTCGAAGGTTGGTTTGTCGCCGAAGGTGAACGCGCGGTACGACGGAATGCGCGCGAACTTGAAGAACGCAACGCCCTTCTTGCCCGCGATGAGAATTCGGAGCTTCTTGTTCTCGGCGAGAAACCCACGGCACAGCTTCTCCGCCTTGCGGAGCACGTGACCGTTGTACGCGCCGCACAGTCCACGGTCAGAGGTGATCACGATCACGGTGATCGTTCCGGACGGAGTCTTGGGTGACTCCATGAGCGGGTGGCTCGCGTCGCCGGCCGCAGCCGAGACCTCTTCAACGAGGCGCCGGAGTGCATCGGTGTACGGTCGCGAGGCGCGGGATCGCAACATCGAAGCATTGAACTTCGCCGTGGCGATCATCTGCATCGTTTTGGTGATGCGCTGGATGGTCCGAACCGCGACCATCCGCTTCTTGATCTCGCGGATTTGAGCCATAAGGGCGGGGAGAATAGCAGAAACGGACGAAGGTCGGGAGCCGTCCGACAGCGGTCCCGCCGTACCATCTTCTCTTCCCGTGGACCCCGTCGCCCGCATCATGGACGCCAACGCCAATCGAGCCTCCGAGGCCCTGCGAACCTTGGAGGACGTGGCTCGTTTCGCTATCGCCGACGAGGCGTTGGCAGGCGGCCTGAAGCGGCTGCGGCACGATGTGGCCGCGTCGCTCGGTCGACTTCCGGCGGGGTGGCTCATCGCCAATCGAGACACCGCAAGCGATATCGGCACCACGATCTCGACCGACCGCGAAGCTCAGCGGACCGGACTCGACACCGTCACCATCGCGGCCGCTGCTCGCTTGGGCGAGGCGTTGCGATCCCTTGAAGAGATGGCGAAAACCGTTGACCCGACGATCGCTCGCGAGATCGAGTCCGTGCGCTACCGCAGCTACGACATCGCCGCCGAGGTGATGCGCCGGACTCCGGGACATCGGCGACAGTGGCGGGTGTGCGTGCTGATCACGGAAGCACTCTGTCGACGCCCGTGGCGCGACGTGGTGTGCTCGGTGCTCGATGGCGGCGCAGATGCCATACAAGTGCGCGAGAAGTCGATGGACGGAGGGCCACTGGCCGAACGCGTGCAGTCGATCGTCGATCTCGCGCGACCGCTGGGCGTGTCGGTGATCGTCAACGATCGCGTCGATGTCGCTGCGGCGTGCGGCGCGGATGGTGTTCATCTCGGACAGTCGGATCTCGCACCAGCGGCGGTTCGCCGTATCGTCGGCCGACGACTGATCGTCGGCATGAGCACCCACGATGCTGCGGAAGCGGACCGGGCGATACGCGAGAACGCTGATTACTGCGGCGTGGGCGCGATGTTCCCGACGTTGGTCAAGCCCTCTGCACACCGCGGCGGCGTCGCGTGGCTCCGGTCGTATCTCGAGAACTACGGTCGCATCCCGCATCTGGCGATCGGCGGCATCACGCCGAACAACGTTCACACCTTGGTCGACGCCGGATGCCGCGGCGTCGCGGTGTCGAGTTGCGTGTGCAGTCACGAGCATCCTGAACGTGCGGTCGCGGAACTGCGGCGAGCCTTCGATGCCACGACCGTCGGAGTGAACCGATGAATGGCAGCGCGGGGTTGGCCCGTGGCCTTGAGTTCCTCTTCCTCGGCACCGGTACCAGTTCGGGCGTCCCAGTGATTGGCTGCTCGTGCGCCGTCTGTACCTCGGACGACACGCGCGATCGTCGACTCCGCTGCGGCGCCGCGCTGCGCTTCACGAACGGGCGTGATGATCCGCGCATGATTCTCATCGACACACCGCCGGATCATCGCGAACAGAGTTTGCGGCATGGCTTCAACCGTTGCGACGCCATCGTCTACACCCACAACCACGTTGATCACACCTTCGGACTGGACGACGTGCGCCGCTACAACGCGATCATGCGGCAACCGATCGAGATCTGGGCCGACGACCACACGCTCGAACATCTCCGGCGCGTGTATCGCCATATCTTCGATCGACACAACAACGTCAACGACTCCTTCGTTGCGGATCTGATCCCGCGCACGATCGACCCGCAGCGGACGTTCGATGTGCAAGGGCTCCGCTTCACGCCCCTGCCACTTCTGCACGGCCGACTACCGGTGCTCGGCTTCCGTATCGAAGCGCTCGACGACCAGGGCGCTCTCGCGAGACAGCAACCCGGCCCCCTGCCGCTGGCCTATTGCACCGATGTCAGCGCTATTCCCCCCGCGACATGGCCACTCCTGCGCGGACTGAAGACGCTGGCTCTCGACATGCTTCGCTATCGAGCCCATCCAACGCACTTCACGGTCGACGAAGCGATCGGCGCCGCGGAACACATCGCCGCCGAGCGGACCTACTTCGTGCACATGACCCACGACATCCGACACGCCGATCTCGATCCGAAGTTGCCGACCGGCATGTCGTTGGCGCACGACGGGCTTTCACTGCGCTGAGCTGCGGCGACCGTCGGACGAAATCGCCCGCGTGCGCTACACTCCGCGTCTCCGATCAGAGATCCTCAACCGCATCCCGCACCCTTTGGGAGTCCCAATGCCCTTCACCTTGCCCGAACTGCCGTATCCCGAGAACGCCCTCGAACCGTCCATCGACGCCCAGACGATGAGCATCCACCGGACCAAGCATCATCAGGCGTATGTCACCAACCTGAACAAGGCCCTCGAAGCCCACGCCGACTGGGCCAACAAGTCGATCGAAGAGATCTGCGCGAAGATCACCACCGTGCCCGAAGCGGTACGGATCGCCGTGCGCAACAACGGTGGCGGCCACTACAACCACTCGCTCTTCTGGCAAGTGCTGGCGCCAGCGGGCAAGGGTGGGACGCCGAGCGCTGCTCTCAGCGCTGCGATCACCAAGGCCTTCGGCTCGATGGACGAGATGAAGGCGAAGTTCGCCGCCGCCTCAACTAGTCGCTTCGGCTCGGGCTGGGCGTGGCTGGTGAAGACCAGTGATGGCAGTGTCGCGATCACCAGTACACCCAACCAGGACAACCCGCTGATGCAGGGCGTCGCCGATGTCGTCGCGACACCGATCCTCGGCCTCGACGTCTGGGAGCACGCGTACTACCTGCACTATCAGAATCGCCGACCCGACTACGTCACCGCATTCTGGAACGTGGTGAACTGGAACGAGGTCAACAAGCGGTTCGGTGCGTGAGACGGGGCGGTTGGCGGGGACCGTATGTGACAGAAGTCTCGATCGCCCCGCGCACTTCGCGAGGTACGCTCGAGCCGTCAAGGACTCCCGCGCTTGTGTGGACGGGGTGATCGCCCGCCCTCATCGACCACGCGCGCGTCCACGGCGGGCTTTAGCGATTCGTGACTCACGATTGCAACACATGCAGACGCCACCAACTTCGTCTTCGCGTCAAACGCTCGCTTTGCTCGGCTGGCTCGCGCTCACCTTCGCCGCAGCAACGTCTGCGTTCTTCGTCTCCATCGATGGCTGGTTTGAGACGCTGAACAAGCCGTCGTGGAATCCTCCGAGCTGGCTCTTCGGTCCGGTCTGGACGACGCTGTACGCGATGATGGCCGTCGCTGCGTGGTTGGTATGGCGCCACGGTGGATGGAAGTCGCAGCGAGTCGCGCTGGGATTGTTCGTTCTGCAGTGGGCGTTGAACGCCGCGTGGACGCCGCTTTTCTTCGGGATGCAGCGACCGGATCTTGCGCTCATCGACATTGTCCTGCTGTGGCTGGCGATCACCGCGACCATCGTTGCGTTCTGGCGCGTGAGCACACTCGCCAGTGTGCTTCTCCTCCCCTACCTCGCATGGGTCAGCTTCGCGGCGTTCCTCAACTTCACGATCTGGCGCATGAACAGCTAGCAGCACACGCTGACGCGAGAAGCGGTCGGCATTGACAACGGGGCGCGACCATCTGGTCGCGCCCCGTTGGCTTGCATGCTGTCGTGCCGTCTCTCAGCTCGTCTTCTTCAAACCATCGACCAGCGCGGTCCAGTTCGCCCGCTGGGCCTCGACCGTCTTCGCCGGTCCAACGAGGCGGATGAAGACGTTTCTGCCCGGAGCCTGAATGATCGCGGCAAGTTGCATCGAGTCCGACTTGGGTGCAGGCGAGCCCATCGCCATGTAGGCGCCTTTGAGTTCGACCAGGATGATCTTCATCCCGTCGATCTCCTTCTCGCTGCGCACGGGCGTCGCCGATTGCCCGTCATCAGTGCGGAACTGGCCCGCCCAACGGGTGATGTTGCCCTCGAGCGGTCCGCCGTCACCGCCAGCGAAGACGCTGACGATCAGCTCGGCCGCCGAAGTCGAATCGCCCGCACCCGGGACAGCGTATTGCAGCGTGCGGAACTGCATGGTCGGCTGTTGCCACGTCCACGTCGCTGGCTTCGGCGCGATCAGTCCGGCGACTTCGAGCTTCGTCGCATCGTCATCGTGTCCGGAGGTCTTCCCCGCGGCTGCTCCCGAGGGAGGAGCGACAACGGGTGGCGTTGCGGCGTTGGGTGGGGCGACCGTCGAAGGTGCCGCTGCCGGAGACGTCGAACCGACGGGCGCTGACTGTGCCGCCTTCGGTGGTTCAGGAGGTTTCGGCTTGGACTTCGGAGCGTCGCCGCACCCCAAGAGCGACACTGATGCGGCGAGAGAAATGAATCTTCCAATCGAGGAGCGTGTGAGGAGCATTGGTGTTCTCGGAGAAAACGCACGTCAAGTGCATTCAGATGTTGCGCAACCAAACGCTCGGCCGACGATGACTCGGTGCATCCGAGGCCGGCCAGCGCGTTCGATTGCGACTCTCTTCGATCGCCTCCGTTCGCCGAGCGAACGCGAGGATCACTTTGGCTTGGCGGGGGCTGCGGGAGCCGGAGTCGCCGGCGGGGTGTACGAGCCCGCGGCTGGCGGATCGCCCGGCATGTCCTTGTCGACCTGCGGCGGCGCGGGATCCGGAACCCTGGTCTTCACCGGATCGATCGGCTTCGGTGGCGGCCCGTTGTCGCAGCCAACGAGTGTCAGTGACGCAAGAACGGAAGCGGAGACGAGAAGGAGCGATGACTTGCAACGCATGCGATGACTCTCCATTGAGGATGGGAAAGCGAACGCTCGTACCATACCCGCCTTCTCATGGCACATGCCGAGTCACACCCACCGCGCACCGAAAAACGATCCCTCGCGCTGATCAATGCCCGCGTCCACACCATGGACGCCTCCCGACCGAGATCGAGCGGACTGGAACTTCGCGCGGGCCGTATCGCCAGCCTCGATCCGACGCTTGGCGAAGCGGGCGCGATTGACCTTGGCGGCGCGACGGTTCTGCCAGGCCTCATCGATAGCCATCTGCATCTGGAATTGGGCGGTCAATCGCTGCTTCGACTGGACCTCTCGAACGCCGGTTCGCGTGATGAGTTGGAGCGGGCCATCGCCACGCGGCACCGCGATCTCCCCAACGGCTCGTGGCTCATCGGCGGTGGCTGGAACGAAGACAGCTTTTCTGAGCGAGTCGCGCCCGACGCCACATGGCTCACCGCGTGCGGAAATCGACCGGCCGTTTGCTGGCGCATGGACCAGCATGCCTGCGTCGTGAACGCAACGGTGCTGCGAATCCTCGCATCGCATCATGACCTGAGCCGCGATCCGCCCGGCGGGCGCATTCTTCGCGACACGCACGGCCAACCGACGGGACTCTTGCAGGAAGCCGCCGCATGGCAACTGCTCCAACCGCTCGTGCCCTCACCCACGCGCGACGATCGTCGTCGAGCGGTACTGGCGGCCCACGAGCATCTCGCGGGCCTCGGACTCACGAGCGTCGGGGCGATGGAATACGCCTCGATCGTGCGCGATGCCATCGAGCCGCAGCGTTCGGCGTTTCGCACCCGCATGCGCGTGACGCTGCTCGATCGCGACTGGCCACTCGACCTCTCATACGCGACGAAGTTTCGCAACGACGATCTGCTCGCGGTCATCGGCATGAAGGCATTCGTCGATGGAACGCTCGGTTCGCGCACCGCCCGCATGCTCGAGGACTACACGGACGACGCGGGCAATCGCGGGCTTCTCGTCGAACTCGCCGAGCGCGGTGTCCTGTCCGACTGGGTTCGCTTGGTGCGAAGCGCCGGACTCTCGCCATCCATGCACGCGATCGGCGACGAGGCGGCGCGGCTGGCCCTTGATGCCCTTGACGCCAGCGACGGCGCGGACGCGCCATGGGGGCGCATCGAGCACGCACAGACCATCGAGGCAACGGACATCCCGCGCTTCCGCGGCCGCTTCGCCAGCATGCAGCCCCTGCACAAGGCATACGACGCGCGCAGCGCCCAGGCTCGTCTGGGTCCTTCGCGAATGCGGGGATTCTTCCCGTTCCTCGCCCTGAAACAAGTCGGTGCACGCCTCGCATTCGGCAGCGACTGGCCGATCGTCAGCGCCGATCCGATTCGGGGCATTGCCGCAGCGGTCACTGGTCTCGATCTCGACGGGCGGCCGTCGCGGCCGGAAGACAGCGTCTCGGTGCACGACGCGCTCGTCGCGTACACCCGCGACGCGGCAGCGTGCCTGGGGATGCGCGAAGCCGGGATGCTGCGGGTTGGCCATCACGCCGACTGCACGATCCTCGATCGAGATCCATACGCATGCGATTGGGTCAGCGAGCGACCGCGGGTGATCGCGACGATCATGGGCGGCGAGGTGACCTACGCGGTCGCGGGGTCGCCGCTGCGCGGGCACGCGTGACGATCGCAATGCGTTCGCGGTCGCAGCCCATGTGTCATTGCGGTCATTCAGGTCATTCATGTCCTGCAGCGAGCGAAGGGCATCGACCGACCCCGCGGGCTCCGCTACGATCGCCGCATGGCAACTGGTTGGTGGATCGGAGATCTCATTCAGGACGGACAGACCTCGCTGCTCTTTGCGTGGACGTTCTGGATCGTCGTATCGATCTGCCTGCACGAACTCGGCCACGGCTTCGCAGCACTCTGGCAGGGCGACGAGACTCCGCGACGCTTCGGGCACATGACGTGGAATCCGCTGGTGCACATGGGCGGCTGGTCGCTCCTGTGCTTCGCTCTCGTCGGATTCGCGTGGGGCGCGATGCCGGTCGACCCGTCACGATTTCGTTGGGGACGTCGAGGGCGCATCGTCGTAGCCGGCGCCGGACCGGCGGTGAATCTGCTGCTGGCGGCGATCCTCGTCGTTGCCGCCGGGACCTATCTGGCGTCGACCAAGGTCGCCGACATGGCCGACCTCACCCAACAGCAGTTCAATATCTTCCAGTTCCTGTGGACCGGTTGCTGGCTGAACTTGGCGCTCCTCCTCTTCAATCTTCTGCCGATCCCGCCGCTGGACGGTTCGCAGATCCTCGCGGGCACCACCCTCACGCTCTACCGCGTCTTCACCAGTCCCCAAGCGATGCTCTACGGCCAGTTTGTGCTCATTGCCGTGCTGGTGTCGGGGATGTCGGGGTTGGTCTTTGGGGCCGCGAGATCCCTGGGAATGACCTCGTTGGTGGCGGTGAAGGAACTCGCTGACCGCTACTTTCAGATGGGTGTCGGATAACCAGCGAGCCGAGGTTGCTGCGTTCCCGTGCGTTGCCATTGCATGCGGAGGGCCGTTCCGCTACCTTGTTCCGTTCGCATCCGCCCGCTGAAGGCGGTTCCGCACGGCGTTGTGCGCGATGGGCATTTCTGCCCGTTGTGCATCGCTCCACGGACCACCCGATTTGCCGAGTCGCGTCTGGTGACGTGACGGAATCGAAGCGGACGCTGACGAGGATTTTTGACATGGTAGTTCTCCGTCTGAAGCGCATGGGCCGAGCCCACCGTCCGTTCTATCGTCTTGGCGCGATGGACAAGCGCAGCCCCCGTGATGGTCGCGTGATCGAAGAGTTGGGTTGGTACGACCCGATCGGCAAGGGTGAGCAGATCAAGTTCAACAACGAGCGCGTAAAGCACTGGCTCTCCGTTGGTGCCCAGCCGAGCGAAACCGTCGGGTGCCTTCTCAAGAAAGTCGGCATCGATCCGACGCCCGGCAAGAAGGGCTGATCGGATCGTGATGGATGCGGATCGATCTGCTCACGCTCTTTCCTGAGATGTTCCCGTCGATTCTCGGCGCGAGCATTCTGGGTCGGGCAGCTCAGGCGGGCATCGCGGACTACCACGTCCACGACATCCGACTCTGGGCGGGCAACAAGCACAACAAGGTCGACGATCGTCCCTTCGGGGGCGGGCCGGGCATGGTGATGATGTGCCAGCCGGTGTTCGACGCGGTGCTTGCGGTCGAGGCGATGGATGCTCGTCCCGCCACCCGAATCGTGCTGACTCCACAAGGGGAACCTTTGGGTCAGCGACGGGTGGAGTGGCTTGCGAAAGAGGAGCGATTGCTTCTCCTTGCGGGTCACTACGAGGGCATCGACGAGCGGGTGATCGAGGAGCTGAAGCCCCTTGAGATCTCGGTCGGAGATTACGTCCTCTCGGGCGGCGAACTTGCCGCAATGCTTGTGGTTGACGCGGTCGTGCGACTTCTTCCTGGAGCGCTCGGCCACGAGGATTCGGCTGCGGAGGATTCCTTTTCCTCCTCGGCCGGAAGTAGGAACAGCAGCGAAGCCGGACAGCTCCCTCTCTTGGACTGTCCGCACTTCACCCGGCCCCGCGAGTGGCGAGGCCGGATCGTCCCGGACGTGCTGTTGAGCGGCGACCATGCGTCGATCGCCCAATGGCGCAACGCACGGAGGCTCGAACGAACGCAGCAGCGTCGTCCCGACCTCCTTGACCCGCGACCACTGAGCGGCTCCTGACCGATGGTCAGTCCGACTCATGTCGCAGAACCAGCGGCGTCCCGTCCATGCACCTCTCCATGCAATGGCCGAGCGCTGACAGGGAACATCGGGCCACCTCGGCCCCTGAAGGATTGCCAGAAATGAACCGTACCGAAATCATCGAAGGCGTCGTGGCAGGCCAACTCAAGGCCGCCGGAGCTTTCCCCAACTTCAGCATCGGCGACACCATCGACGTGCACTACCGCATCATCGAAGGCGACAAGGAGCGCATCCAGGTTTTCCAGGGCGTGCTCATCTCCGAGAAGGGTCGTGGAATCAACCGCACCATTACCGTCCGCCGCATCGTGGCGAACGAGGGTGTCGAGCGTGTCTTCCCGCTGCACAGCCCCCGACTCGCGAAGATCGACGTTGTTCGCCGCAGCGACGCCCGTCGTGCGAAGCTCTACTTCCTCCGCGAGCGCACCGGCAAGAGCCGTCGTCTCCGTGATCAGCGTCGCGGCCTGAAGGGCGACGCAATCGAGCCGAACAACAAGCCGTGAACAGCATCCACTCTTCGCGAGTGGGTACCGACCGGCGGTGAATGACTGTCGCAAGGGGCATCGGACGAACCATCGACCGATGCCCCTGTGCCCTTGCGAGAACGGCAAACACTCCTTCATGTCCGTGCGACTGGTCAAATCCTTCGGCTTCGAAGCCGCTCACTGGCTCCCCTGCTTTCCCGAGGGGCACAAGTGCCGTCGGATGCACGGTCACTCGTTTCGCGTCGACATCGTGGTCGAGGGTGATCTCGATCCGGCGCGGGGATATCTCGTCGACTACGGTGACATCAAGCAGCTCACCGCGCCGATCGAGAAGTCACTGGACCACTACTGCCTGAACGAGATCGCGGGACTCGAAAACCCGACGAGCGAAATGATCGCCAAGTGGATCTGGGACCGGCTAGCGCCCACGCTTCCAATGCTCGTTGAAGTGGTGGTGCACGAGACGTGTACCAGCCGTTGCCACTACAGTGGCTGACGGATGCAGCTCTATCTCCATCACGACGCGAAGATGCTCGCACGTCTGGTCGGTGCAACGCACCCCTGTTGCGACGGCGTGTTCGTTGGCTTCGGCGATGTCGCTGGACAGGCTCTCGCATCGTTCGCCGACGGCAATCCGTTGGACGACGAATGGGCCCTCGACATCGAGTTGCCCGGCTCGATGATCGTCTGCTGGTCGGGAACTCTTGCCGACACGCTTTTCGGCGACGAGCCTCGAACATGGATGCGCGCCGGACACGACGCCTTTCGGGAATTCTGCGATGCAGCCGCGCCAACCCTCATCGCTCGCGGACGAACGTTGGCATTTCGGCCGCATGCTCGTCACGTGTTGAGCGACGTGCAGGGTTGCCTCAACTTCCTGCGGACCCGCGCCGGCCAGCCGTTCGGGCTTGCCACCGCACCGACCGATCTGCTGACCGCGTCCATGCTCGGAGACATCGACGACCATCTCACGCGAATCATCAGCACACTCGCCCCCCGAAGTTCGATGCTGCTGCTCCACGATGTCGCGGTCGACGGCGACGCGCTGACGCCGGTATCGCTGGGTCAGGGGATCCTCCCCCGCGATCTGGTCCGGAGCCTGCTCGCTGAGTTCGCCCCCGCGGAATTGCCTGTGGTTCTCAGGCCACAGGCAATCGCCGAACAACGCGAGTGGTTGGGAATCTGATCCCGCCTGCGGGGCTCGACCCTGCCGGACGTCCGAGTCCTGCGGTCTGGTGGGCGGTCTGGTTGGCGTCCGGCGGACGCTGCTTGACCTCCTCTTCGCGCAACCGTTGCCTCAGGACCGTCTGAAACGTTACGATTGGTGCGTCGCGGAATTGGAGGCCGCGTTCCGGGTGCCGTGCGGACGATGCCCGTCGATGGTGCATGGATGACCACTCTCGCAATACATCTCGCTACGAGTCTCGACGCGAAAGTCCTGGTACTGAACCGGGTGTACGCAGCGGTTCGCGTCATCGACGCTCGTCGAGCCTTCACGATGCTGGTGAAGGACATCGCCGAAGTGGTCTCGATCGAGAACGGTTCGTACGCCAACTACTCTTTCCTCTCGTGGGCCGACGCCTCGGCGTTTCAGCGCGAGCACGAGCGTGAACAACACGACTGGGTCATGACCTCGCGCATCGCGATAGCGGTGCCCAAGATCATTCGTCTGTTGGGCTACGACCGCTTCCCCAAGGAGCACGTCAAGCTCAATCGCCGCAATATCTATGCTCGCGACGGCAATCGCTGCCAGTACTGCGGAAAGCACTTCCCGACCCGCGAACTGACGCTTGATCACGTCAACCCGCGTGTGCAGGGCGGCGAGAATACGTGGATCAACTTGGTCTGCGCCTGCGTCAAGTGCAATGCCCGCAAGGGTGGCCGGACCCCCGATCAGGCGGGCATGCGACTCATGCGCCAGCCGGTCAAGCCGAAGCGAAACCCGGCAATCACCCTCCGGCTCGGCAGTCCGAAGTACCAATCCTGGAAGGCTTTCCTCGACGAGGCCTACTGGACCGTTGAGTTGTCGGACTTATCCGCAGTGGTTGCGGACCGGTTCTGGATGACTTGCGTCTGAACAATTCGTTTTTCGCCGCGAGCAGAGTGCGGTATGGTGCGTTCATGGCCAAGAAAGACAAAGACTCCAAGCGTGAGAAAGAGCCGAAGTTCAAGAGCGACGCGAAGGCGCATGACCATCAGGCCCAGCAGGCCCAGCAGGCCGGCAAGAACCAGAAGGTCAAGAAGGAGAAGAAGGGCAAGAAGGCCACAGCCTCAAGCGCGAGCGCTGGCGGAATGTCGATGCCCGACTTCAAGCACGTCGCAAAGAAGAAGCTCACGACCGGCAAGGGAGCGACCGCCGCCGAGATCGGCCGCAGCTTGGTCCAGCTCTTCAACGCTGGCAAGGCTGAGGAAGTCGAGCGCCTCTGGCACCACAAGAACATCGAGTCGATCGAGGGAGATGGCAGCGTGTACCTCGGCCGCAAGGGAGTCGCGGAGAAGAACGCGTGGTGGTACGGGGCGTTCGAGATGCACTCGGCACAGGCCGAAGGTCCGTTCGTCGGTGCCACCGGGTTCGTCGCCCACTTCACGATCACCGTGTCACCGAAGGCTGGTGGCGAGCGCATGACCTCGCGCGAGGTCGGTGTGTACACCGTCAGCAAGGGCAAGATCGTCCGCGAAGAGTTCTGCGGACTGCAAGTCTGACGTCCGCCGAAGGGCCGAGCGAGTGCTGAGCTCGCCGACCGTTTGGATCACGTGACCCAATCCGGAGGCCGCGATTGGGATCTCCGCGCCGCACCTTCCGAGCATCGTTACTTCAGGTCGCCGTGTTCGCGGCGCATCTGAGCGTGACGATCATCGGCATGCGGACCGGCGCTTCGAACATCACCGAGCCGCTGGTCTGGCTGCCGATCGGTGTGGCGCTCGGAGCATTCCTCATCGGCGGATTGCGGTTCCTTCCCGCGGTCCTCTTCAGTTCGGTCATCGGTATGCAGTGGCTGGAGGGGCTCACGCTCGCCGGTCGACTCGCGACAGCTCTCAGCGGCACCGCAGCGCCGGCGATGGCGGCGATGTTCCTGGTGCGCTACGCCCGGTTTCAACCCGAACTCGAACGGGTGCGCGATCTTGCCTGGCTCCTCGTGGTCGGCATTCCTCTGGCGAGCGCGCTCAACGCAGTCGGCGTGACGATCGCCTTTCTGTGCTGCGGCGATCTCGAGATCGATCCGACTCCCTTCTGGGCATCCTGGGCGCTCGCCGGAACGGTCGGCTCGACAATCCTGACGCCGACGGCTCTGCTCGGCTGGGCGATTCCGCAACGACCGCTGCGGCTGCTGCAATGGGCGGAGTTGGCGACGCTGGTCACCTGCCTGACTGTCGCGTGCATGTCCGCGATCTTTCTCGCGACCGATCGTCCGGTGCTTGCTCCGCTTGCGGCGATCGCCACGCTGCCGCTGGCGATCACCATTTCACTCCGCTTCGATCGGTTGGGCGCAGCGGCGACGGGACTTGTCGGATCGGTGGTGCTCTTGGTCGCGGCTGTTACCGGCAACGGTCCGTTCGATCCGATGTTGTCGAGCGAGCGGTTGCACGCGTTGCTCGGTCTCTGGGGATTCGTCCTTGCCCTGCAGGCGATGGCGACGTTGCTCGGCGTGAGCGTCGCGGCCAACAACCGCCAGACGGCGGAGATCGCAACGGTGGCCGCCCGCCTTCGGCAAGTCGTCGATGCGGCCAAGCTGGGCTCCTGGCAGTTCGATCGGGCAAGACGCACGACCCACGCGAATCCTCGCTTCGCGACCATGCTCGGTACCGCTGAAGCGCTGATGGTCGGCCGCACGGTCCGCGAGGTGGTATCCGAGCGGCAGCGCGAGGAGGCGTGTCGTCGCATCGAGCAGGCGATCGCCCGTGGAGCCGGCGACGTCGAACTCGAATGCGCCCGCGACGATGGTGGCATCGCGTGGCTTCAACTGCACGTCACAGCACTCGCCGACGGCGGCGCGATTGCAGCAGTCGAAGATCTCGCCGAGCGACGTCGCGAAGAAGCAGAGCGGCTTCGGTTGGAAACGAACATCCTGCATGCCCAGCGCCTAGAGAGTCTTGGCGTCCTCTCCGGCGGCGTCGCCCACGACTTCAACAACATCGTCATGGGAATCCGCGGCAACGCCGGGCTGTTGCGGATCCGCGACGCAGCGAACGAATTGACGCGCGAATGCACCGACCGCATCGACGCGGCGTGCGAGCGCGCTGCGGCCCTGGTTGCGACACTGCTGGCATATGCCGGCTGTGGCCCGTTCGCCATCGAGCGACTCTCGCTCGACCGAAGCGTGCGCGAAGCCGTTGAGTCCGCACGGATCGCGACCCCGCGTGGAGGGCGGATCGTCCTTCTCGAGAGCGATCAGGATCTCCAACTCGACGCCGATCCGAATCACCTTCGGCAGTTGTTGCTCGCCGTGATCTCCAACGCCGCCGAAGGACTGGCTCCGAGCGGCGGCATCGTGCAAGTTGGCTGCAAGGCGCTGCCCGTGGAACGGCGAGAACAGACCAGCGTCGCCATGGCGGAGATCTCGGTGACCGACGACGGTTGCGGGATGGACGCCGCGACGGTCGAGCGGGTCTTCGAACCGTTCTTTTCGACGAAGGGACTCGGCCGAGGTCTGGGGATGTCGGCGGCACTGGGGATCGCGAAGCGACTCGGAGGCTCGATCGAAATCGACAGCCGCGTCAACGGTGGTACGACCGTCCGCATCGTCTTGCCGATCGTGGGGACCCACGAAAACGGGGCGCATCGCAACGACATGACACCGCTCGTCCCATCGCGGCGTCCGATCGCAGTCGTCGTCGAGCCCGAGGTGAGCGTGCGCGATCTCATCGTCGCGGTGCTTCAGATTCGCGGCTTCTCGGTCCGCGAAGAACGAACGCTCGAACGAGCGCTGTCCGTCACTTCACAGCAACCGGCAGCACTGATCGTCGCCGATGGCGGCCGGTCGGTGAGCCACACGCTCGATTGCGTCCGTCAGGCCCGCCACGCGGGATTGGCGGTTCCGCTGGTCCTCACCACCGAAGGTCGCGACACGCTGGTGCTGCACCCGGAGGATCCGCAAACGGTGTGGATCTCGCGGCCATTTGGGGTGCGCGACTTCCTGGACGCGGTGGACGCAACACAACGCACCCATACCGTAGCGTGAAGTTCCTCTTGGTCAGAGTGTCGGAACCGCCAACGGCCCAACGGGAGGCGTGACCGGCGACGTGACCGGTGCCGGCCGCGGCGGCGATGATTCCGTCGCCGCGTAGCTCGGCTGCTCCGTCACGGCACGTTCCGGAGTGATCTCGAGCGTTGCCTCGTAACGGATGCCCGCTGCGAGTGTGCGCGAATGTTCGACACGCTCGACGAGCATCGAGATCGGGTTGACGAAAAGATCCACCGTTGAATGCTCGCAGTTGTTGGATTCGCCGACGGCCGGCTTCTCCGTCTCCAGATGCAATCGGAGGAAACTCCTCGCGTCGACTGTCACCTGCTCGACCTTTGTGGGGACGAGCGTTCCGCAACCGCCCTGCATCGAACGCAGCGGTTCGTCGGCGAATCGCAGAGCCAAGTGCGGCAACGTCCACAGCCGCTGCGACAGCGATACCTTTGCCAGTGGCGATTCGTCGCGGGTGTCGCAGGAGCCGCCCGCACCCAGCGCGGAGGAGCGCACGTCGAGCGTCGGCCCTTGGACCGTGCAGTCGAGCGCCTGCTCCACCGTCGTCGAAACGCCGACCGAACCGCTCTCGACGGTTCGGTGCGCCAATCGCACCGAGTCCGAGTACAGCGCGAGACCCCGATATCGATCGACCAGCCGGCCGAACAGCGCCGCCGCATCAACGCCATCGACGGTCGCGCTCGTGGTCCCGACTTGCTTCGCGAGTTGCTCTGCCAACGGCCCCACCACATCCGCTTGGGTGAAGGCGGCAGGCAGAACGAGCGATCCCAGGAGCACGAGGCCGTAGCGTCGCATGATCAACGATTGTCCCAGCGGCCAGCCCAAAATGGAACGCCACGCCATAGGAAAGGTGCGATCGCCCGAAGTTTCCTCCGGATCTACTGCCACCATCCCGCCGTTGCGTTGAAAAGACTGACTCCGAGGCTCAGGGTGACCGCGTTGTTGATGGCGTGCGCCGCCATGCTTGGCAGCAGCGAGTCTCGCCACTCGCGGGCGAGGCAGAACGCGGTTGCCAAGCCGCCCAACACCGGAATGAACAGAAACCCCTGCGGGTGGATCGCCGCGAAAAGGACGCTCGTGACCGCGGTCGCCAGCAACGCCGAAACCACCGAACCAACCACCCGCCCCGAGTCCCTCAAGTGACGATAGAGGACGCCGCGGAAGGC
>JBBQCR010000016.1:0-19949 GCA_038318935.1 Phycisphaerales bacterium | reverse complement strand
TGGAGTTTTTCCGCGAGTTCCTGAGCCGACTATGAAACTGATCGATCCCCACATCCGAACTCCCTTGCGGCAGCCTCGAAATTACGCCGCGGACGAACCCATGCACCCGCTGCAAATCAAAGCCTACCGGGCGATGGCGGTGGCGCAGAAGCTCGACCGTCTCGCGGACCTTTACGAGTGCGGACGCGCGCTGCTGGCGGCGGGCATTCGGATGCGCCACCCGGACTGGAGCGAAGATCAGGTCGCGCGGGAGGTGCGCGAGACAATGCTGTATGGGGTTTCCTAAGCCGTTCGCCTATTTCCTCGAACCGCTGGAGTAGCTCCCGCGCTTGCGGCCAACATCTGCGGCGTCTAGCTTCGCGGCCCTTTTTCCAAAACTATGAGCCAGCCCCAACCAGAGAAGACCGCCATCACCCCGCGCCGCGACCAGGATTTCCCGGAGTGGTATCAGCAGGTCGTGCGCGCTGCCGATCTCGCGGAAAATAGCGACGTGCGCGGGTGCATGGTCATCAAGCCGTGGGGCTACGGGATTTGGGAAAACATGCAGCGCGTGCTTGACCGGATGTTCAAGGACACCGGCCACAAGAACGCCTATTTCCCACTGTTCATTCCGTTGTCGTTCCTTGAGAAGGAAGCCGCGCACGTCGACGGCTTCGCGAAGGAGTGCGCGGTGGTGACGCATCATCGCCTTGTCGCGGGCAAGGACGGCAAGCTCGTCCCGAGCGGCGAACTCGAAGAGCCGCTGGTTGTGCGTCCTACCAGCGAGACGATCATCGGCGAGAGCTTCTCGAAGTGGGTGCAGAGCTATCGCGACCTGCCGCTGCTCATCAACCAATGGGCGAACGTAGTGCGTTGGGAGATGCGCACTCGTCTCTTCCTGCGCACTACAGAATTCCTCTGGCAGGAAGGCCACACGGCGCACGCGACGTCCGACGAAGCTCGTGTCGAAACGCTCAAGATGCTGGACGTGTATGCGGAGTTCGCCGAGAACTACATGGCGATGCCGGTCTTCAAGGGCGAGAAGACCGAGAGCGAGCGTTTCCCCGGCGCCGTCGACACCTATTGCATCGAAGCGATGATGCAGGATCGCAAGGCACTGCAAGCGGGAACCAGCCACTTCCTCGGGCAGAACTTCGCGAAGTCAAGCGACATCAAGTTCCTCGATCAGACTGGAACGTTGCAGCACGCGTGGACCACGTCGTGGGGCGTGTCGACGCGGCTCGTCGGCGCCTTGATCATGGCTCACTCCGACGACGACGGCTTGGTGTTGCCGCCGCGACTCGCACCCGCCCACGTTGTCATTCTTCCGGTGTTGCATAAACCCGAAGTCGCTGCACAGGTGCTTGATTACTGCAAGAAGCTCGCGGCAGAACTGCGGGCGCTGCAGTATGGAGGCCGCGGCATCGAGGTCGAGATCGACGAACGTGACATCCGCGGCGGCGACAAGGTGTGGGGCTGGATCAAGAAGGGAGTGCCGATTCGCATCGAGGTCGGTCCCCGCGACATGGAGCAGGATTCCGTCTTCATGGCGCGGCGCGACAAGCCGCACAAGGAGAAGACCTCGGTCAAGCGCGCCGACTTCATCGCGACACTGCCGTCGGTGCTTGAGGAAATGCAGAACGCCTTGCATCAGCGTGCAAAGTCCTTCCTGGATGCGAACACCCGTAGCGTCGAGACGAAGGAGGAACTGATCGCGTTCTTCACTCCGAAGAAGGCGCAAACGGACAACGAGCCGAGCGAGATCCACGGAGGATTCGCGATGGCTCGGTTCAGCTTCGATGCCGCGGCAGAAGCGAAGTTGAAGGAGGACCACGGCGTCACCGTGCGCTGCGTCCCCAGCGGCGGCGTAGACGATCCCGGTCCTTGCGTACTCACGGGCAAGCCAGCCACGAAGCGCGTGGTGTTTGCGAAGAGCTATTGAAGTCGCGCGAGCGAGCGACTGCTTAGCCGGCTGCTGGAGCCGCCGGAATCGGCGGGTCGGCGGCATACGGATTGTTGCACGTCGGCGGCTCGCTGCGGATCGTCCAAGGCTGCACGAACTTCACCTTCCACGGATCGAAGATCGCTCCCTCCATGTGCAGGGTCAGCAGTTGATAGAAGTTGCCCTTTGGCACCAGCACGTCCACCTCGCCGAGTGAACCGCTCATGCGAATCTGCTCGACCGAAATGATGTTCGTGTCGTTGGGGTAGGCGGGACGAGCGGACTCCGGCAGCATCGAGTCCACCTTCTTCCACGTCTCCTTCAGCACGCCCGGCGGAAGGTTGTAGACGATCGGCTCGTCGGCCACCGAGCTCTTGGCGTGAGCGCCCTTGATAGCCGCGGCCATGATTTCAGGCACCGGCGGAACGCTCGCGTCGAACACAGCCCGCCCGGTGGTCGGTGGAAATGTCTGTTGCGGCGCGCAGCCGCTCAGACAGAGTCCCGCCCCAAGGGTGCACGCGACAAGCGAAGCGTGAGCGCGTATGAGAGTCGACAGGGTGCCGTCCGTGGTGGCCATAGTGGCCGCAGTGTACGTCGCGCCGTCGCCCCCGCTAGGAATTCAGAAACTCAGCGCGTCGGCTTCGTTCCGACTGCTCGCACCTGGAACCAAGATCTCGCGAGGTGACCGTAGAAGGTGCACGCGAGGTCAAAGAGCGGGCGACCTCCGATGCGGGCGATCGTGCGGTAGCCCGGCGGCCACTTGTGCACGTAGGCCTTGGACTCGACCAGCGAAAAACCCGCCTCTGTCAGAATATTGCCCAGACACATCGGGCTCCAACTGTAGAGGTGATGATTGACGTCCTTGGGCTTGTAGGCGTGCGAGATCGACTCGCAGGGGACGACGAAGACGATCGTGCCGCCGGGCCGGAGCTTGCGATAGAGCGACTTGAGCTCGTCCAACGGGCGCAACGTGTGCTCCAACGCGTTGGTTGAGATGATCACGTCGACATAGTCGTCGGGAATGACGTCCGCATCGCCGAAGACTTCAATGCCGTTCTTGCGGGCGGTCTCTGCAGCGTTGGGATTGATCTCGAGTCCAACCCGCTTCTTGCAGGCGATGCCCTTCAGCAGATAGCCGCCGCCGCATCCGAAGTCGAGGACCTCGTCGCTGGGCTTGATGTACGCCGTGAACTTGCTCTGATTGGCCCAGCCGCCGAACTCGCCGATCGAGGCTTGCCAGTTGAAGTAGCTCGCGTCGTAGTGTGTGCTGACCTTTGACATCGTGTCTCCCTTTCGGCATTCGCCCGGCCGCAGCGTAGCGTTTTCGGATCGATTCCAGATTGGAAACGACCCGCAGTCCACATGGTGTGTGGGCTGCGGGTCGTTGCGACAATTCTGTGCGCTAAGCCGCGAGTAGCGGCATCACGTTCCAGCTTTGGCGATTTGCCAGTACTCGAGTTCGATCGGCGCCTGCCGACCGAAGATCGTGACCAGCACGCGAACGAGTCCCTTCTCGGGCAGCACCTCGTCGACCGAGCCTTCGTAATTCTGGAACGGTCCTTCCTTGATCGTGACCGAGTCGCCCTTGGCGAACTCCATCTTGACCTGCGGAGTCTCTTCGGGGCGACGCGAGTCGAAGAGCATCTTCTCGACCTCGTGCGGGGCCATCGGCGTGGGACGGCCGGCAGTACCGACGAAGTCGCCGACGCCTGTGGTTTCCTTGATCAGGAAGAAGACGTCCTGCGGAATGCGACCGTCGGGTTCGAGGCGCATCTCGACGAACACATAGCCCGGGTAGAGCTTGGTCTCGGTGACGCGCTGCTTGCCGCCCTTGAGGGTCTTGGTCTTCTCGGTCGGCACCATGATGCGGCCGACGAGCGTCTCCATGCCTTCGATCTGCACCTTGCGGAGCAGCGTTTCGCGAACGCTCGACTCCTTGTTGCTGGCGACGCGGAGGACGAACCAGTCCATGCCCTCGCGATACATCGGCAGGTCCGCAGCGGGGTCGAACTCTTCGACGCCAGCGTCGCGAGCCTCTGTAGCCTTCGCGGCAGCTTCCTTCTCGGCCGCCGCCGCCTTGCCCTTCTTGCCCGCACCCGGGGTGATGGCTTTGCTCGTTGCGACGCCACCGGCGGACTTCAGCGTGCTGGTGGTTCCTGACGCTGTCGCGGTCTTGCCCGAAACGAGCGTCTTACCCTGCTTCTGCTCGGCGGCGATCTCGGCCTCAGGCTCAATGGCCTGCTCGTGGGTCTCGCCGTCGCTGAGATTGTTGGTCAGGCTATCCATCGTGTTGCCGTCCTGTGATGAGGTCGATCAAGTGGCGTCAGGAGCCGGCGTCGAGCACGCCAATCCAGGTGAACAACAGGACGAAAAGCTGATCGACCAAGAAGATGAACAGCGTTCCTGCGAGCATCACGAAGATCACGACTCCGGTCGAGCCGACGATTTCGCGACGCGTTGACCAGTTCACCTTCTTCATCTCGCCTTCGGTAGCGATGAGAAAGTCGCCGCTGGCCGCGTTCTTGAACACGTAGCGGTAGATGATCCACGTCAGCACCGCGCCGACGACAAACGTGATGCCGAACGCCACATACAACGGGTTCACGCCGCTGATCTGGACTCGCTTTGCGTACTCCCACAGCCAGTAGAGGCCGAGGAGGCTGAGCAACGCGGCACCGATCGAGGTGCCCATCCGCGTGTAGTAGCCCTGTCCACTCTTGTAAATGCCGGAGGCCATAAGTGTCCTCTACCTCCGCGTGCGGAGGGATCGGCCCGCGGATCGAGCGCTACGCCCGAGTCCATCGAACCGAGATTCGTGACCGAACTGAACGCGCCAGGAGTGAATCGAACACTCGACCTGCGGATTTGGAATCCGCTGCTCTACCAATTGAGCTACTGGCGCAATCGACACGCAGGGATCCCGCCACCGAGCATGATGTCCGCGGATCGCACGCGACCGGAGTCGCTGAGATCAGAAGCCATCAGAGCTCATCGCGGCCAGCGCCCGATCACTTGCGCTTGATCTTGTGGAGGGTGTGCTTCCGCACGCGAGGGCAGTACTTCATGAAGCCCTCCTTGACCTTCTCCGCGATACCACCCTTGACCCGGATGTTGGTCCGGTAGTTGAGATCGCCGGTCTCGGTGCACTGAAGCCACACGTACTCACGGTCTGTCGCCTTCTTGGCCATGGCAGTCCTTCCAGTCCGAATTCCGATCGAAGTCGTCGACGACGATCTTCGCGTGATTCGTCGGCGTCGGGGTTGAACCCGACGCCGACGATCGCACGTGAATGAGGGGGACCCGCTTCGAGAGCGCTAGCCCGTCCGAGGGGCGAGTCCGAACCTCAGTTTCTCTTGCGTGACGGTCCAGTCTTACTTGACGATTTTGGTCACGACGCCCGAGCCGACGGTGCGGCCGCCTTCGCGAACTGCGAAGCGGACACCGACTTCCATGGCGACTGGCTTCTCTTCAAGGTCGACGTTGACGGTGACGTTGTCGCCGGGCATGCACATTTCCGCGCCGCCGAGGAGGTCGAGCTTGCCGGTCACGTCCGTCGTGCGGAAGTAGAACTGCGGCTTGTAGCCCGAGAAGAACGGCGTGTGTCGGCCGCCTTCTTCCTTGGTGAGGACGTAGACCTGAGCCTCAAACTGCGTGTGCGGCTTGATGGTTCCGGGCTTGCAGATGACCTGGCCACGCTCGATGTCGTTCTTTTCGACGCCACGAAGGAGGCATCCGACGTTGTCGCCGGCCTGACCTTGATCGAGGGTCTTCTGGAACATTTCGACGCCGGTGACGATGGTCTTCTTCGTCTCGGCACGGAGGCCGACGATCTCGACTTCGTCGCCGACCTTGACGATGCCACGCTCAATACGACCGGTGGACACGGTGCCACGGCCCTTGATCGAGAACACGTCTTCGACCGACATGAGGAACGGCTTCTCGGTCTCGCGAACCGGCTCCGGAACAAACGTGTCAAGAGCTTCCATGAGCTCCGTGATGCACTTGCTCTTGGCGGGGTCGCCCGGATTCGTGAGGGCGGGGTACGCCGCGCCACGGATGATCGGGGTGGTGTCGCCAGGGAAGTCGTACTTGTTGAGCAGCTCGCGGACTTCGAGCTCGATCAGATCGAGGAGCTCGGCGTCGTCAACGAGGTCGACCTTGTTCAGGAAGACGACGATCTTCGGCACACCGACCTGACGGGCGAGCAGGATGTGCTCGCGAGTCTGGGGCATGGGACCGTCAGAGGCCGAGACCACGAGGATCGCGCCGTCCATCTGAGCAGCACCGGTGATCATGTTCTTGACATAATCGGCGTGGCCCGGGCAGTCGACGTGCGCGTAGTGACGGTTGGCCGTCTCGTACTCGACGTGGCTGGTGGCGATGGTGACGATCTTGGTGGGGTCGCGACGACCTTCAGAAGCCGACGCTTTCGCGACGTCGTCATAGCTGACGTGCTTGCTGAAGCCCTTTGAGGCTTGGACTGCGGTGATCGCGGCGGTGAGCGTGGTCTTGCCGTGATCGACGTGGCCGATAGTGCCCACGTTCACGTGGGGCTTCTTGCGAACGAAAGTTTCCTTCGCCATAGTGTGTCTCCGACTGAATCGCGTGCGATGCGAGCGGCGGCACGAAGCCCCGTCCCGTTTCATGAGACGGCGTCCCGAAGACGCCGCGAAAGCCGCCCATGGGACTTGAACCCACGACCTCACCCTTACCAAGGGTGTGCTCTACCACTGAGCTAGGGCGGCGTTCAACCGACTGGAACGCCGAACGAATTGACTTCATCCTGCAGCTAAAAGCAGAGTCATGCTGCCGATGAAAAACCGTCCCTCGCGGGACGGTAGAACGGGCAGTGTAGCGATGCCCCGACGGATGGCAAGAGGCAAGGTCGCGGATCGGGCTTGAGGACTTGGTTCCGTCGTGTGTCCCGGCTCGCTCCACCGACTGTCAAGAGAGCCCGTTGAGCCGGAGGCGGCCGTCACGGCTGGTCGCCCGTCAAGGTTGATAGAACGGCTTGCTGCGGTCGAGGTCTCGGAATCGGATCTGACGACCTTCTTCGAGATCCCGAAGCGTTTCCCAAGCGGTCTGCGGCTCGACATGGCCGTCCAAGAAGAGCATCAGGGCGTTATCGCCGTTGTAGCGGTAGTCGATCGACTGCACCTGAAGGTCGTCGACGGTGGAACCCGTCGTTTCGGTGACTTCACCGGCAAAGCTGTCCACCAGATACACCGAGAGGGCTGGCCGCACGATCTGTCCCATCACCCACCACTTGCCACGCTGCGGGTTCGTGGCGTCCGGCGGTCGCACATCGAAGAACTCGTTGCAGGCGAAATAGCCGGGATCGTTGGCTTCAGTGCTCTGCGATCCGGTGCCGAAGGGGAGTGCATCGGTGCCGCCAGAGGTACGGGTCATTCGGGCTGCCGACCGGAGTACGTTCTGGTCGTACGCGCTGTCCTTCTCGTAGAGGACGCGATCGGGAGAATCGAAACCGTAGTTGTAGTTGGCGGGGTCGTCGTTATCGACGATGGGACCGAGCTTGTTCTCCGTCCAGAGAATATCGGACCAGGATCCGACTCGTTCAACTCCTACTGGCGGAAGCACTCCTGGTGGCGAAGCGGTTCGGACGCGAACCCGCGGATCGTTGGTTTGAGTGGAGTAGTCGAACGCCGCAGGAACCACCGTGTCTCGGTTGGCTTGCGCGTACGCCGTGAGAAACGTCGCGATCTGCCTGAGGTTGTTCTGACTCTTGGCGAGGACTGCCTGCTTGCGAGCAGAGTTCAGTCCCGGAAGAAGGATTGCGATCAGGACGACAATCACTCCGATGACTGTCAGGATCTCGATGAGCGTCATGCCCACACGATGATGAATCCAACCGCGTTGAGCCGAGGGGCGCGAGCGGTCGGATGTCCGAAGCGAATGGGCCACGTGGGTCCTCCAGTTTGCCTGACCCCTTAGGTCAGGGCGACCGAGACACTTCCTTCGGACACCGCGCCGACGCCAAGACATGTGTGGGGGTGGGCGTCGGCCAGCAGGGAAGCGCGCGGGGACAACGGCGAGTCGCTCGTCGTCCCCACTTCATGTACGCAAGCATACTTCGGCGGTCTCCCCTCGATGACCGAAATTCTGCCAGACACTCATCAGTCGAGGCCACCGGTTCGCCGCAGACTCCTCGCTTCACTGGCGGCCGTCGTCGCGGTCGTCGGTGTCGGCGAAGTCGTGCTCCGGCTGCAATGGGGGTTCGGAACACCGATTCTCTACGAGCGGGTACCCGCCATCGAGTATCGGATGCAGCCCAACCAAGACGTGCGCCGCTTTGGAAGGCGAATCGTGACCAACAGCCTCGGACTGCGGTGCCGGGAGTTTCCACCCGCCAAGAACGACCCGCGGGAGCTTCGAATCTTGGTCCTCGGGGACAGCGTGATCAACGGCGGATCGAACGTCGACCAGTCGGAGCTTGCGACGACGCTCCTGGAAGCCGATCTTGCGAAGCGCCTTGGACGGCCCGTCTTGGTCATCAACATTTCCGCCAACAGTTGGGGACCGCCCAATCTTCTCGGCTTCGTGCAGGCGTTTGGGACGTTCGAGGCGGACATGGCGATCGTCGTCCTGTCTTCGCACGATCTGGTCGACGTCCCCGACCCGAGGAACACCGGTGCCGGCGGGGCGTCGGAGCGGCCGTGGTCCGCGTGGGGCGAAGTGTTCTCGCTCGCATCAGCTCGCATCTTCCCCGGATCGCTGCCCATAGCTCCGGACGAAGGCGACGAGGCACTCGCCACGCAATCACTTGCGGCGCTCGACGAACTCACCGGACTCCTCGCGGCTGGTGATCGCCCTGTCGCGCTCGCACTCTTCTGGGATCGCTCAGAGATTT
Organism: Phycisphaerales bacterium; assembly: GCA_038318935.1. Lineage (GTDB taxonomy): Bacteria > Planctomycetota > Phycisphaerae > Phycisphaerales > SM1A02 > JAEUIT01. The sequence goes on along the minus strand of JBBQCR010000016.1, from coordinate 11,160 downwards.
CAGCGGGGGCACCACGACCCGCACACGACCGACTCGCAGCCGAGGCGGCGCGATTGCAGATCCCCGTCTGGGAGCTGGGACCGGCGCTCATCGCGCGCGAGAAACGCGATGGTGTGCCGGTCATGGTCGATCACATCCATACATCTCCGGCGGGCCAAGCGGCGATGGCGGAGACTTTCGGGACGCGCCTTGCAGAGAGCGGCTGGCTCTCCGAGTGAAGAACCAGCGGTATCGCCTGCTGCTCAGCCAAGGAACCGCAGCAGTCGCGCCAGCCTGGCCGGGGCGATACCGATCATGTCCCGCAGCGAGTGGTGGAAGAAGAGCCGGACGATTACGGCATAGAGCGCGAAGAACGAGACCGCTCCGGCGAGGATCTCGATCGCCCATCGCCAACGATGTGCTTCGCCCGCGCCCGACCACCCTTGCACGTGGTCCATCCCGTAGCGAAGCGCGATCGCCAATCCACATGCCGCAAGCGGACCGCCGAGCATCACCATCACCGCTCGCGGTCCGCTCACACCCATCGACCTGATCATCCATGCACCCACCACCAGACTCGTCGTGCCTCCGAGAGCGAGCACGCCCGTCGCGATTCCGAACGGAGTTGGCGAGAGATAGGCGCCAAGTCCGGCACCAAGCATGACCGCGGCACCGCGAATGCATTCGAGAATTGCCGGTGAGCGGAAGTCGCCCTGACCTTGCCGCGTGGAGTAGAGCAGCGTCGTTATCAGGAGAATGGTCACTTGGAGCGACAGGGCGAAAGTGATGGCCGAAGCCTCGTGCCAACGACCTTTCCAGACTAGGTAGTCAACCTCGGGAAAGATGACGGGGATCACAAACACCAGACCCGGAATCAGGAGTCCGAGCCCACGCGCGATTCGCAGTACCGCGGCGGCCAGCCTCGCGGGATCGCTGCGGAGTTTCGCCGTTGCGGGTGCGACCACCTCGCCCAGCATGCTCCCGGCGACAAGTGCGGACTGATTGCACAGTCCATACGCGAAGTAGTAGACGCCGACGACTGCTGCCGGCGCGAACAGACTCGATGCCAGATAGTCCCCCTGATACACCGTCGTCGAAGCGATCGCCAGAAGGATCGTCCAGCGGACCGTGCGAAACGCCTCGTCCAGTCGTCCGGGCGATCTGGCCAGCGAGAAGATGCGCAGGCGAAGCATGATCCGGAACACAATCCCTTCGAACATCGCGCTCGCGAGCAGCGGAACCGCCAGTGCCAAGGCGCCGGCGCCCGCGTACGCCAGCGTGACCGCGACGACCGTCCGCAGCACCGCGTTGATGCTGTCGACCGCTGTCATCGTGCCGAAACGCATCTCCACCTGCATGCGGGCCCGCAGCGGACTGTTGAAAAACGGCGTCAGGGCGTTCACCGCTAAGACGATCAGCACGCTGCGGAGGGCTGGTTCAGACATCCAGGACGGGACGAGGATCGCAGCGATCGCCGTGGCGACGGCGCCGATGGCGCTGGCATAGCCCGCGAGTCGCACGTACGGTCCAGCTTCGCTGTTGAAACGCTTCGGATTGAGTGTCTGCAGGTACTGATGCACGACGCCGCCGCGCAAGCATCCGGTCACCGCGAGAACACCGAGCGCGACACCGAAAATGCCGAACTGCTCCTTGGTGAGCACTGCTCCGAGCACGATCTGCGAGAGGAAACTCGCAAATCGCGACGCTACGGCGCCGATCGAGAGGAAGGCTGCTCCTCGGCCGAAGCTCCGCCCGATGCCGCCGGCGTGCTTGGAGGAGGATTCGGTCGATCGATCGTGAGTCAAGAAGCGTCCTCGGAGACCCCATGGTCAATCTGCGCACGGTCCGACGCCCGAGCATCCGCTCGATCATCCAGAACGGGGCGGCGTCGTGCTCATCGCAGTCTCAAGACTCGCCGCTTCAGGGATCGAATTGTGGCATAGATGCCAGGGTGCTGCGCCATCGGAAGCAGGAGGCGATCGAGCAACGCGTGTCGTCCGCTGGTCGTCGCCGCAAGACGGTGAATGTCGTCCGCCGACACTTCGGTGATGAACTGCGGATCGGTTTGCAACGCTCGCCGCAGCGTGTCGACGTCGCGTGACCGTGCCGCCAGCTCGAGCAGTCTCAGGTTGCGCGGAACAATGACGTCGGCTGCATACTCCGATGCGACCCAGTCCCTTCCCCGTCGTCCCATGGCCCGGGCCGCGAGCGGATCGTCGCACATCGCCAGCATCGCTTCCGTGAAGTCGCCCTTGCCGGCGCAGACCAGTCCACCTCGCTGATGGCCAACGACCTCGACCTGACTGTTGTCGCGGAGCAGCGTGCTCATCGTCACGATTGGCGTTTCACAGAGCATCGCTTCACACAGGACCATGCCGAAGGACTCGCCAATGGCTGCGGCGTGTGCGAAGCAGTCCATGCTTGAATAGGCCTGACAGAGCAGTTCGTCGCCCGCGAGGAGCGGAACCTCGATGATGCGTCTGCGAATCGGTTCCGGCAACGAGGCGAGGCAACTCCTCAATTCCGGTGGAAGGCCAACCAGCATCAGCCATGCGTGTTGGCGAACGGCTGCGACCCGTTCGAAGGCGTCAAAGAGCAGCTCGCTCCACTTCGGGGACGAACGCTGTCCGATCCGACCGAAGAGGAACGCGTCGTCGGGTACACCGTGCGCCCGGCGAAATGCGAGGCGGTCGTCGTCGCTGCAACGTCGGAACGTGGCGTTGTCCACCATGTGTGGAATCAGGACACCCAAGGGACTTGGCTTGAGACCGCGACTCCAACCCTGCCACTTCCAGAGGCACCACTTGGAAAGATGAATGTGGGCAAGGAAGTTGCGTCGCCCGCGCGATCGGTCGGCTCGGGCAAAGTGATTGACCTCGACGGCAGGAATCATGTGGCCACGCGCCTGATGCAATCGATCGATCACCGCATCACTCTTCGCATCAGCCGTTCCCTCTCGGTGCATCAGTAGTACATCGGGCGCCCATGCGGCAGCGGCGTCGATCGCCGCCAGCACTTTCGCGGGATGGTTGCCCCCGACAAACACTTCGACACCTTGGTGCCGCAAGATCTCAACTCGCGGGCCTGACTGGTAGAGACAGAGCACCGCTGACGCCCTGCCCAGACGATGGAAGCCGATCGCGTTGTTCTGACAGACGCGTTCCGTTCCACCAAGGGTTAGACATTCGACAATCGACAGGATTCGCATGCGATCTCCGTGTCGCTCTTGTCGAGCAACGGTGGTCACCGGTTCACGAAGTCCGAGTTGATCGGGTTGAAGATCTGCCGCCACCCTGCTGCCAGACGCGGCAGACGCGACAAACGGTGCAGGCCTCGCAGATTCCCAGCGAACCCGGCGGCGCGACCCGCATGATGTTCATGATTGGCAAAGTCATGCGCGGAACGCGCAGAACCCGCACTCACTCGCTTGAACGGGTTGCTTCGAAATGGAGAGTGAAGCTAGGCTGGCGTGACCCTCTCGCCCAGTTCCGTGCCCTCAACGCTTAGGCTCGGTTGCCTGAGACTTCATCGGAGGATTGTGATGCGAGTTCGCCCCAACGCGGTCATGTCGTTCGTCACTGCCTGGTCGGTGGTGATCGGTGGAGCCATGGCACAACCACCATCACGCACGCCCCCCAAGCAGAAGTCAAAGGTGATGCTGCAGGCGGCCCCTCCAATCGGTAGCTCCGCCGCCATGATGGCGAAAGTCCGCGAGGCTGCGCTTGCGGCAAGGGCGGGGCGACCAAAGGTCTCCATCCCGCTCATTCCCGCCGCCGTCGCCTCGTCGGCTGCCGCTCCGGATTCGGTTGCGGTCGCTGCGGTAGTTGCCGCGCCCGCTTCGGCACCGGCACCGGCACCGGCACCGGCACAGGCTCAGGCCGCTGTACCAATCTCAATCGGGCTGCCGAAGGTCATCACTCGCCACAATCTCTTCGTCAGCGACACGATGCAACAGTGGTTCGCCACCAAGGGCATCGGCATGCAGATGACGGAGTTCGGTCCGCATACGCCGCCAAGCGCCGAGCAGAGCGGATCGTCGATGTCCGGCTGGGGCGACTTCGCGCGACTCAAGGCCGGCGATGCGCTTTCCGGCAGTGATCTTGAGCAGTTCAAGGTCAACTTCCTCGGTTGGAATCTCAGCGAGTTCGCGACCAAGGCGTCCGAGGCGCAGTCGGACTGGCGCCGCAATCCAAACTACAACCTCGTGAAGGACTTCTTCCTCAAGGATTGGTCCTCCTGGCAGACACTGCAGCAGTCCCCATCGCAGTTCAAGGGACTGATCAACGTCGACTACGAATCCTGGTCGAGTGATTGGATGCGGGCATGGATGCCGACGCTCTCGCCTGGCGATCAGCGCTGTTACAAGGTGATGTGCGACGCGATGCAGACGCTGCGCGTGAAGTACCCCAACGCGAAGATCACGTATTACGGTTTCCCGTATACGTGGCCGTTCAACGTCGAAGGGAGCCCGGGACAGCTCCGGCAGATGATGTCCGATACCGAGAATCCCGTGCTGTTCGGAGACCCCAACGTCCCGATGCCGCTCGGTCGCAAGAACGCGATCAAGTGGAAGAACTCGTTCGATCTCATGAAGATGGTCAAGGAGCGCACGACCAGCGCGCCGGAGTACGTGGACTTCGCGGGAAAATACCTCGACGTGCTCTCCCCGACGTGCTATCCGTATGGCTCGTCGACTGGCGAGCCCACTTGGGACGCGCTTGAGCATGTCGCCGCAGACGACAGCAACAGCGCCAGCGCGGCGGTTGCCCTTCTCGCTAAGACTCCCCCACAGGATTCGAACCTCGCCGCCTGGCGTAAGAACGTCTACGTCGGCGACTACGACACCAGAGAGGGCGTGACCAGCTTCTGGTACGTCGACAAGCAGCGACCCGACCTTGGCGCGCACACCAGCAACTACTGGCAGATGTTCCGCACAGTCGTGCTTGCGAAGGGGCTTGCCGCGAACGTGGCCTCGAAGTTCGGTCGTGATCTCCCGGTCTATCCGTGTCTTTCGTGGCACAACCCGCTCGGCTTCCACTCCACCCCGATTCGACCGTTGAATGTCGCGGAGTTCGAAGAAGGGGTGGTGAAGGCCGTCAAGGAAGGCGGCGCCGATGGCGTGTACGTCTGGGAGCCGCTCGTGAACGACATGCTGCTCGTGCTCGAGCAGTCCAACAAGGACGTCGGTGCCGGTGGACAGGAAGTCTCGCGGTCGCGACAGGTGATCCGGCTCCAACTCGACACGCTGGACCTCAACAAGAAGTCCGACGGATCGCCCCTGCTGCCCCCTTCGAATTCTGTCTTTGCCGATCCGATCTGGAAGGACAAGGGATTCCTCCTTCAGGTGCAGGCGCAGGTCGATAAGGCGCGAATGATGTATTACGACGTCGTGTTGAAGTATTTCCCCGCGCAGTGAACGTCCTGCGGTAGCAGATGAAGGTTCGTTCATTCGGCCGCTGACTGCACGAACCGAGAAACTCCACTGTCGATCTGGGCCCCTGAGCGATCAGGGGCCTTCTCTTGTTAGAGTTGTTGCAATGTCCGATCCGAGGCCCGCGACGCTCGTCTACTCGCACGGAGGAGGTCGCTATGGCAACCAACTTCTGCGTTACGCGCACTTCATCGCCTGGGCGAAGGAGTTTGCCGGTCAGGTCGAGATCATCGATCTGGCGATGTGGCCGTATGTTCGCACGCTGGCGACCTACGACGAATCACCGGCGGCGATTTATCCGCCGAGAGCGTCAACGCTCACGCCGTTTGCTCGCGTGATCTCCGCACTGCCTGAGACAATCTCACGCAGCGCTTTCACGAAGCTGCGAGAAAGACTGACGCCCTCGCCCGGTCGGCGGCGGTTCGGCATGCTCTCCGTCGATGCCCGCCACGACGATGGACCTGGAATCGATCTCGCCGATCCGGAGTTTTTCGCCTCAGTATGCCGAGCCAAGTCGATCTGGCTGCAGGGATTTCGCATCGCGAGTTGGCCGCTGTTCGAGCGGCACACCGAGACACTTCGCACACATCTTCGGTTGCACGAGCGATACCTCGCACCGGCTCGAGCCACAGTCGAGGCGATGCGCCGCGATCGACCGTTCGTGATCGGCGTGCTCTGCCGTCAAACGGATTACCGCCTGCATCACAACGGACTGTTCTTCCTCTCCACCGAGCAGTACCGGAAGCGCATGGAGGAAATTTGCGAGCTCTACGGCGGATCGGATCGCGTGGCCTTCGTCGTCACGGGCGACGAGGTGCTCGCTCCCGCGGCATTCGACGGACTGACGTGGCGCCTTGCGACGGGTTCGAAGGGTCAGACAGGACACTTCCTTGAGAGTCTCGCCGCCTTGTCGATGTGCGATCTGGTCGTCGGCGCCCCAAGCACGTTTGCGGCGTGGGCGGCTTTCCTGGGCGACAAGCCGTATCTCCCCGTCATGCCCGATCGGGAAGCGTCGCTCGACCACGTGCTGCGACAAGGGTTGAGTGAGGCGGCTCGGCATCCTGTCTACGGCAGGACCATCATCTAGCAGCCTGTGGCACTGGTACGACAGCCGATGCACGCCTCGCTGTACGACGTTTCGCGCATCGGCGATCAACTCTTCCGTCGTACCACAACCTGGTCAAGGTGCACCGCCAATTCGTAGCCATGAGCTCCGAAGAGTGTTTCGATGGAATGGATGAGTTCCCATTTGGCTGGAAAACCCGGCTGCGTGCCGAACTCACGGAAGTCATCAACGATGAATCCGCAGATCGCTTCCCTGTGCTCGGCGAGAACCGCGATCTCTTCGAGCGCGGGTTCGGGAAGATCGCCGCATGCCGTCTCACCGCCGGAGAAGTGCCCGTCGAGGAAAACGACGAGCCTGCGCGCTTCTGTCGTCTTCAAGAACTTGCGAAGTTCGATCAGGCCGTCGCCTTCAAGGACGGTCACGTTCGGGCAGCCCTTCAGGTAGCCCCGCGCCTCCGCGCACAAGGTTGGGTCTAGTTCAACCGTCCACACCTTCTTGAAGTGTCGCGCGCATCGACGTGTGGTGATCCCGCGAAACGTGCCGACCTCGAACAGGACGTCCGCACCGGTATCACGCGCCACCGCAAGGATCTGTCGGTACTTCGTCCAACTAAAGGGGTAACGAAACTTGAATCGAGCGATCCGCCAAAGATCGACGATGTGTCCAGCAGGCCCCTTTGGAAGAATGGAAGGCTTGTTCATCGACTTCTCCGTGGGTAACTGGGATCCATGGGATGGAGCGAGCGAAGCTCGCTACTGGCCGTGCCTCACCCCATGTTCATGGTCATCAGGAACTCGGCGTTGCTCTTGGTCTTGCCCAAGCGCGTCTTCAACAACTCCATCGACTCGACGACATTCATGTCGCTCATCACCTTGCGGAGGCGAACGATCAACTCGTGCTCCTTCGGATCAAGCAGCAACTCTTCGCGTCGCGTGCCGCTGGCCGAGACGTCGATCGCCGGATAGATCCGCTTCTCGACCAGCTTGCGGTCAAGGTGCAGTTCCGCATTGCCGGTGCCCTTGAACTCCTCGAAGATGACTTCGTCGGCGCGGCTTCCAGTGTCGACCAGCGCGGTGCCGATGATCGTCAGCGATCCGCCGTTCTCGATGTTGCGGGCGGAGCCGAAGAACTTCTTGGGCTTGATGAGTGCCGAGTTGTCCACCCCGCCTGAACCGATCTTGCCCGAGTTGGGCATCGCGTTGTTGTAGCCTCGCGCCAGTCGCGTGATGGAGTCCAAGAGGATCACGACGTGATCGCCGAACTCAACCATTCGCCGCGCCTTCTCCATCACCATCTCCGCGATTTGGATGTGACGCGATGCTTCTTCGTCGAACGTGCTCGCCACGACTTCCACGCGCGGCGGCGTGTTGCGACGGAAGTCCGTGACTTCCTCCGGGCGTTCGTCGATGAGCAACACGATGACGTGCACTTCGGGATGGTTGGTCGCGATGGCGTTGGTGATCTGCTGCAGGATCACCGTCTTGCCGGTTCGCGGCGGCGCGACAATGAGAGCCCGCTGGCCGAAGCCCAAGGGTGTGACCATGTCGATCACACGGGTCTCGATCTTCGAAGGCTGGCCGAGCATCTCCAATTGAATGCGCCGATTCGGGTGCAGCGGCGTGAGGTTCTCAAAGGTCGGTAGTTCGTGCAGGACGCCAGGATCGCGACCGTTGACGCTTTCAACGCGCAGCAGCGCGAAGTACGTTTCGGCTTCCTTCGGCGGGCGAATGAGGCCCTTTACTACTTGGCCCTTGCGAAGGCCGAAGCGGCGAATCTGCGACGGACTCACGTAGACATCGTCGGCGCAGGGCAGATACGAGTACTCGGGGCTACGCAGGAAGCCGAAGCCGTCGGGCATGACTTCGAGCGAACCCTCGGCGACCATCAACCCGTGCTTCTGGGCCCGGGCCTTCAGGATCTCGAAGACCAACTTCTGCTTGCTCAGCGAGACGTCTTCGATGCCCTCCTTCTTCGCGAGCTTGGCGAGCTCGTCGCCATTCATGCGCTGCAGCGAAGCCAGGTTCAGATCGTCCTTCTTCGCCAGGTCATACTTCCCTTGGATCTCCTGTTCGAGCGCCAACGCCTCGGCCTCGAGTTGCTCGTCACTGGGCACCGAACCGGGCGTGAGGACAGGGTTCGTCCCGGACAAGCGCTCGCGATCGGCGGCGGGTGTGCCAGCTCCATTGCTGCCACCGCCCTTGCGACGACGTCGACGGCCACCCTTGCTGCTCATGGAGTCTCGTTTTTCGATTGGAGTGCGCTTCGGAAAAAGGTGTGGAATGAAAGATGCGTCCGGCGGACGCGCTGCCCTACGCTCGCGGCAAAGCCCGCTCGGTCTCTGCGCGGGATGCCCGTAAGAGCCCGGCAGAATCGGCTGGCTTGTCGGGTGGGAACTGCGTCGAGGAATCCGTCACCGGACACTCGCGGCGCGCTTCCTGCGGAACTCCGCTCGGATCGCCTCAAGCACTCGGCTCGCCTCAGCCTGCAGCGAAGACAGATCGCCCTCGTTACTGATCACATGATGGGCAGCCGCACGCTTGCGGTCAAGCGACCATTGTGCCGCTTCTCGCCGGGAGAGTTCGGTCGTGTCCCAACCTCGGTTCGACTGAACCCGCCGGATTCGCTCCGAGAGCGGCGCGTCGACGAAAACGACCGCATCACACTCCCGATCAAGTCCAGCTTCAAGCAAAAGCGGCGCGTCGATGACCAGCGCCGGCACGTCTTTCGGCGACGCAGCGAAGGCGGCTCGACGCAGTTGCTCGATCCAAGGATGCACAAGTTCTTCAAGCCGCTTCCGCTGACTTCCATCCGTGAACACGATCTTCGCGACGGCTGAACGATCGACGCGGCCCGCTGTGTCGAGGACTGTTGCTCCCCACCAGCCAATCAGCGTGTCTCGGATCGTTGGGTCTTCCAGGGCTCGTTTGGCGAGATCGTCGGAATGGGCGACCGTGCATCCAAGCGACTTCCACGCGGCAGCGACGGCGCTCTTGCCGCTGCCGATGCCGCCGACGAGACCGATGACGGGTGATCCCAAGTTCATGTGGTCATGAGGTCATGAGTTCATGACGGGCGAATATCGCGGTTGTCGCCAAGATTTCTCGTCGTGCTGATTCCGGCCGTCTCTTCCACGCAATTGCTTCGCTGCCCGGTGCACATCGGGACGGAGTCTACCGATAATGGGTCGATGCCCCGCCTTCTCAATCTTGCACGCCTTCTCGGATGTGATCCCGTGAAGGGCTTCACCACCATCCGTCGACTGCCGCGCTTCCTCCGCGAACGAACGGCGTTTCGCGCGATGATTGCGAAGCGACCAGACGGACCATCGGCCTGGCCTGAGGGCAAACTCTATCCCTGCCTGACCGATGATCTGGACGAGAGCGGCACCGCCAGCGGCCCCTACTTCCACCAGGACCTTTACGTCGCGCAGAAGATCTTTGCGGCGAACCCACGAAGGCACGTTGATCTCGCGTCGCGAGTCGACGGATTCGTCGCTCACGTCGCAAGCTATCGCGAGATCGAGGTCATCGACATTCGTCCGCTCAACATTCGCCTTCCGGGAGTGCGGTTCCGGCAGGCGGATCTGATGGCTCTGCCCGAAGACCTCAAGGAGTGCGCCGATTCGGTGTCGTGCCTCCACGCCCTTGAGCACTTCGGACTTGGTCGCTACGGCGACCCGCTGGACGCAGACGGTTATCGCAAGGGATTCGACAGTCTGGCCCACATGGTCGAGGCTGGCGGCCGACTCTACCTCTCGTTGCCGATCGGTCCGCAGCGATACGAGTTCAATGCCCACCGCGTCTTCTCGATCAGAACCGTGATCGATATGAGCCGAGAACTCTTCGACCTCGAGCTCTTCTCCTTCGTCGACGATGCGGGGGACATCCATCGCGATGTCCCGGTCACCGAAGAACTTCTGCGGAATGAGGCAGGATGCCACTGGGGCTGCGGAATCTTTGTGCTGCGCAAGAAGAGAGCGTGAGCCGTCCGAACGACTTCGTGCAGCACGTCACCTCACCATGCGTGACCACGTGGTTCCCTGCGGGCCGTCCTTGATCGCGACACCCAGCGCCAGCAGCTCGTCGCGCACCTTGTCGCCGTCAGCCCAATCCTTGGCGGCACGCGCGGTAGCGCGACGCGCCAGCAGTCCGATGACGGTGGCCTCAAGATCGTCGTCGCCCGACGCGGCAAGTGGGGCGTTGCGTTCAAAGACTCCGAGCACGCTGTTCATACGGTCGAGCGCCGCAATCTCGCGCACCGGACAGGCATCGCCAGCGTCCTTGGCGAGCGCCTCGTTAATCGACGCCATAGCTCGTGCGACGCTCAGGTCGTCGCAGAGCGCTTCCGTAAAGTCGACGAGCGCCCGCTCAAACGGACCGGCGGACATGTTTGCACTGGCTGCGGATCCGGCGGCTGCCACCTTCAGGGATTCGTAGGCTCGGGCCCAGCGATCGATCTGCCGTTGGCAATCCGCGAGCCCCTGCATGGTGAAGTTGGCGTTGCTGCGATAGTGCGTGCGGATCAGTTCGAGACGCAGGGCCGCGGGCGTGACGCCCTTGGCAAAGAGGTCGCGTGCGGTGAAGAAGTTGCCCTTGGACTTACTCATCTTGTCGCCTTCGACGAGCAGGTGTCGGGTGTGAAACCAGTATCGCGCGAACGATGGATGACCACTGGCGCCGCAGCT
>JBBQCR010000015.1:0-20339 GCA_038318935.1 Phycisphaerales bacterium | reverse complement strand
GAAGAACTCGCTCGTCGAGATCGACGCCCGGTTGGCCTCGAACTGGGTGCTTGAGATCTGCCGCATCTCCGTCGCGCGGGCGTAGAGCGTGACCGATCGACCGACTCGCGTGTACGTGCGCAGCACGGCGTCGATGATGGTGGCTCGATTGTTCGCGAAGTCGTAGAAGACCTTGGACCCGCGCAGCGTGTAGTTCCCGTCGGTAGCGATCACGCCGCCCTCGAGGTACACGCCGGTGATTTCGCCTGCGGTCAGCGAGCGCCCGCCCGTCAACAACTTCTTGATCGCCCCGTCCTTCAGAAAGATCACGCCGCGCTCCGCTCGCATCTCGAGGCGCTGCGGGCCAGCAGGCGAGTCGGAGTCGTACTCGATCATCACCGCGCCGGTCACCGTCACAACATTTGACTGCTCGTCGACGATGACGTCCTTCGCCGAGAAGACGACGAGACCTTCTGGTCGCACGATGGACATCGACTCCGCGGGATTCGGCAGGACGATCGAATCTGGTCCAAGCTCCGTCGCGGTCGGCGGGGGCGGAAGAGCGGGTAATCCAGGCTCCGGCGGCGGATCTGGAATCGGCTTGGGACGATTGACACGCGGCAGCGGCGAAAGTCGAGCGGTACCGTTGTCGATTGCGGCGACCAGCGAACGCAGATAGGCGGCGAGCCGTGCCTGCCCCACGCCAAGAAAGGAAGATGGCGTCGACGGGGCATCGAAGCGACGTGTGACCGTCAGCGAAATGCTCCCTCGAGCGCTTGCGGTAACCAGGAGGTCTTTGCCCGCGGCGCCGAATCCCGCCCGTTGCGTCGGTTCCTCTGCCCGCTCGAAGTAAAGCACGATCTGATTCACTTCGCCCAGCGCGGTCGGCAGTCGATTGATCCAGACGAGTGCACGGTCCGCCGAGAAGGAGAAGGAACCGAGGCGGATGCGAACGTCGCCTTGCAACTCGAGTCGTTGGGTGTCATCAACCTGCCATGTCCAGGCGCGTGCGGCGGACATGGAGAAGTCGCTGGTGATCGGCGCCACCGGCAAGACAAATCCGCCGAGACGATCGCCCGTGATCACGACGCTGCGGATGTCAGGCGCAACTTGATCGGGTCCGACCGGACCCGCGAGCGCGACGGCGCCCGTCAACGACACGACGAGAGCGAGCATCACGACGTGCGAGAGACGGGGTCCGGTGGGCGGTCGCGACATCGACGCGGATGGTACCTCCGGCTTGTCAAACGCGCCGCTCGCTCACAGTTCCCGGTAGGCGATGGGTGAGGAGGTCAGCATGGTGATCTCCTTGAGCGCCGTCATCACCAGAAAGCCGCCAGCCGCGACGCCGCCGAGCATGAGGGCCTGCGTCCAGAGTCCCATGGCGGCGAGCCAGGCGACCGCGTACAGACTCTGCCACATGGCGCCATACCGGCGGAGCTTCTCGCTCGCGACCATTCCGTTCTGATGCCGCGTCTTCGCGACCGCGACGATGCCGAAGCCAACGACCGCGACGAACGGCCAGAGGACGCCTGGCCAGAGCGACGTTCCAAGTGGCCAGGCTCCACCCGAATGCCACCAGCCCCAGCCGAGGACGATCGCTGACCAGAAGCTCCAGCCGAGAGCAGTCGCAATGAGCGCTCCTGGCGACGCCGCAGGACGCTTGTCTTCGAGGCGGTGCACGAGAATCGCGACGACGGTCACGTGCGTCATCGAGAGCCAGATCGGTAGCGTGAACGAAAAGTGGTGGTTGGGGATCGCCATGTGCACGGCGTGGACCAACCCGATCGTGACGAATCCAACAGCGGGCACATGCTTGCCGACTCCGTTGTAGAACACGATGCCGAGCACGACGAGCATCAGCGTCACGACCGCGGCTGGTCCGAACATGCTGCCAGCCAGGGTTGCCGCCGCGAGACAGACACTGGTCACGATCGCGGCCTGGTGCGGACGGATCCGTCCTGCGGGAATCGGACGATCTGGGCTGAACGCGCGATCGTGGCGGGCATCGAGCACGTCGTTCAGCGACGCACCAAACGTGAAGAGTCCCACTGCGACACAGAGTCCGGCGGAGAGGGAAACCCAGAGCGGCCAAGTCGAAGTCGGCAACTCCGCATAACTTTTGTCGGCCCGCGTCAGCAGAATCACCAGCCACAGGTCAGCGATTGCCCCGTAGGCCATCGTGAGCCGCGTCAACTGCACGGCGGTGAAAAGACGCAGGAGTGTGCGACGCACGACGCCAATCGTACGGGGAACCGACGCGCAGCGGCTTCGACTACCATCCTTGCCTTCGCATGCGCGCATCCCTTCCCATACAACCCCGCGCCGCTGGCTTGCGAGTCGCCCTCGTCGTCAGTCGCTACCACAACGCTATCGTCGACAGGCTCGCCGATGGCGCGACGGAGGCGTTTCGTGGCGCTGGTGGTCGCGACGAGGACCTCATTCACATCGATGCCCCCGGAGCGTTTGAGTTGCCCGTGATCGCGGCGGCGTGTCTTCGTCGCGACGACGTCGACGCGGTGGTGACCCTTGGCCTCGTCCTCACCGGAGAGACGACGCACGATCGTTACATCTGCAAGTCGGTCGCACAGGGGCTCCAGGAGTTGGCGATGGAAACCGGAAAGCCTGCGGCGTTTGGTGTGCTGACCTGCCAGACCATCGCCCAGGCCGAGGCTCGGGCGGGTGGCGAGAAGGGCAACAAGGGCGCTGAAGCCATGAACGCGGCGATCTTGGCGTGCAACTCGATCGCCGCGATCGGTGCCGCCATGCGAAATCGTTCCAGAAGGACCGTGCAATGAGTGCTGCGATCCGCGCCAATCGAGAAGTACGGCGCTGCGCGCTGCAGGTGATGTATCAGTTCGACGTCGTCGAAGGTCCCGATCACGCGTTGGTGAAATCGACGCTCGTCGAGAGTCCCGGAACACCCGAGGATCACGCTGGTGGGTTCGACTTGGCGACGCTCGCCTGGGAGTTCCGCGACGAGGCGGACAAGGCGATCGTGCCGCTCGCGCCCGAGTGGCCCACATACCGCCAGCCGGCGATCGACCGGAACATCCTGCGTCTGGCGTACTACGAGATCTTCTATGGCGAGACGCCGGCGAAGGTCGCGATCAACGAGGCGGTCGAACTCGCCAAGGAGTTCGGTAGCGAGAAGACTCCCAACTTCGTCAACGCGCTGCTCGATCGTTTGTGGAAGCATCGGGAAACCGAGAGCGGCAAGGAAGCCTGACGATGGGGCTCTTCAAGTCGGCGATCGACGCGATCAAGAAAGGTCTGCAGAAGACGGCAGAAGTGTTTGGCGCCGGACTTCGCAGCCTCTTGCGCGGTCGGCAGCTCAGCGAGGAGTTGATCGACGAGATCGAGCGGCGACTCATCTCCGCAGACGTCGGAGTGAAGGCGACGCGAGCGATCATCGACGCCCTCCGCGCCGACTATCGATCCGGAACGATCAAGAAGGGCGATGAGGCGCTTGACTTCCTCAAGGCCCAGCTCAAGGCCCGCTGGAGCGTCGAGGATCGAAGGCTCGCGAACGCTGCGACCAAGCCGACGGTCATTCTCGTCGTCGGTGTCAACGGTGCAGGCAAGACGACCAGCGTCGCGAAAATCGCGAAGAGCCTCCGCGACGAGGGCCGCACGGTTCTGCTTGCGGCAGCGGACACGTTTCGCGCCGGAGCCGTCGCTCAGCTCACGATCTGGGCCGAGCGCATCGGCGTCGATCTGGTGAAGGGGACGCACAACTCCGATCCTGCGGCGGTGGCCTTTGACGCGTGCGAAGCGGCGATCTCCCGCAAGGTCGACGTGCTGCTCATCGATACAGCCGGTCGACTGCACACGCAGGATCATCTGATGCGCCAGCTCACGAAGATACGCAGTGTGGTGCAGAAGAAGATTCCGGGGGCGCCACACGAGACGCTGCTGGTGCTTGACGCTACGAGCGGTCAGAACGCAATCGAGCAGGCCCGCATCTTCAAGGCCGCGTCCGAGATCACCGGAATCTTCCTCGCCAAACTCGACGGCACCGCCAAGGGTGGCATTGTGGTCGCGATTCGCGACACGCTCGACGTCCCGGTCAAGCTGGTCGGCGTGGGCGAACGTCCCGAGGATGTGGCACCGTTCGACCCCGACCGCTTCGTCGAATCGATGTTCGAAGAGGAGTGATGCGGCTCGCCCATTCGAAGGAGCCGGGCAGACGTCAGAAGTCGAATCACTTTCCTCTGGAACCGGACGGTGCCGGTGCGATATAACAGCGTGGTCCTCATGCGAAATCGCGGCTTCACGTTGGCGGAACTGCTCGTCACCATCGGCATCATCTCGGTGCTGATGGCGATTCTCATCCCGACTGCACGACTGTTCCAGGCCGAATCGCGCTCCGTCGCGTGCCAGAATCACCTTCGACAGTTGTGGATCGGCATCGATACCTATCGCAACAACAACAGGGAAATTCTGCCGATGTGCGAGTTCATCCCCGTTGCCTCGGCGGAAGGACCGCAGGGCGGATTGCCTGCGCTGCTCAAGGGATACATCGAGACGGATTGTGAGTGCTGGCGATGCGGCGCGGACTTCGACGAGGAAGGTTCGCTGTCCACCGGGACGAGCTACATGTACCTGCCGGGACTCATGCGATACACGCCGCAGGTGCAGATCGCGGTGCAGCAGGCGATGCTACCGAACATCCTCAATCCATCGATAGGTCCGACGATGCTTGAGAAGTTGAAGCGCGAGGCGGAAGGCAAGCTCGTGACGCGCTTCTACGAGAACAGTCCCGACTTTGCGATCCTCATCGACAGTCAGGATCGTCACAAGATCGGTGACCGGAACCCCAAGAACGCCGTCTATCTCGATGGTCGCACCGGCCACTTCATCCTTGAGTCGAACGAAGCCGTCGACTGAATCAAGCGACCGCTCGGAGCGCCAGCCATGATCAGCTACACCGATCTTCGAGACAACGTCGACACATTCCTTGAGGAGCGCCGCAGCGAACTGCTGAAGGCGCTCGGTGCGGTCATCGTCGGCCTCGGTGTCTTCGGTGCTGGCTACTGGTGGTTCGCCGTGCGCTGGCAGCCGCCGCCATCGATCTTCGATTCGCCGGTGGACGATGTCCTCGGCTACCTCGCGATGGACGACTTCAACAAGCTTCCGCTCAAGGACCGCATGCGGTTCCTGATGGACTTTGCGGATCGTTTTCGCGGCATGGGCCAGAGTGATTCCGCGCTGATGGCTGGGTTTCTCGCCGGCCTCACCGGTCCGACGCGAGAGCAGTTGACGCAGAACGCACGACTGCTCGCCAAGGACATTCTTGCCGAAGGCGCCGCGAAGTACGTCGATCTGCCCAACGCTGAAAAGGCCAAGTTTCTCGATGATTGGCTGGCGGAATGGCTGAAGACCGGAGAGCGGCTCGCGACCGGGGAGACCAGTCCCGAACCCGATGGCGAACGTGTACGGAAGTTCAAGGAGAATGCGAAGGACGATTCGACGCGTCCTCGCGATACGTCCCGAATGCCATCGCTGACAGACAAGGGCGCGACACGTTTTCTCGATTTCTGGGAGAGCGACGTCCAGCAGGCGTCTTCACCGAAGGAGCAGGGTCAGATCACGCGGTTCATGGATGATCTGCGCAAGCATGTCCTGAAGTGATCGTCGCGGTCGCTCAGATCACGCGCTCTGCTCTCGGATAGCTGCCAAGCACCCGCAACTCGACGCAGTGGGTCCGCGCCGACGCAAGCGCCACGCGCATCGCGTCCTGCGATTCGTGGAGGTCGCAGTCGATGAAGAACGTGTACTGCCAATTCTCGCGACGGCTCGGACGCTTCTCGATGTGGGAGAGGTTGACGCTCGCGTCGCGGAACGCCGCCAACACATCGACCAACGCGCCGGGTCGGTGGGCCGTCGTGAACATGACCGTGGTCTTGTCGTTCCCGGTCTGCTGAGCGCTGGTTCGAGAGAGAACCAGGAATCGCGTCACGTTGCCCGGGGTGTCTTCAATTCGTTCAAAGAGCACACGCACGCCGTAGAGTTCGCCTGCCAGCGCTGAACCGACGGCCGCGGTGCCAGGGGTCCGCGCCGCTTCCTGGACTGCTGCCGACGTGCTTGTCGTCACCACGAGTTCGATGTCGGGGAAGTGTCGCGACAGCCAGCGCCGGCACTGGGAAAGCGCTTCCTGCTTCGAAGCGATGCGCCGCACTTCGTTTGGGGCGCAATTGGCCATCAGTGCCTGACTGACTCCGACCATGGCTTCGGCGCAGACTCGCACATCGTGCGATTGGAATGCATCCAACGTCTCGGTCACCGAACCTCCGATGGAGTTCTCGTATGGAACGAGCCCATGGTCGACGCGACCCGCGGCGACTTCTTCGAACACGTGCTCAATGTCGTGAAGATCCAGCAGCTCGACGCTGGAACCGAACTGCCGCACCGCACCGAGGTGGCTGAAGCTGCCCGCGGGACCGAGAAAGCCGATGCGCGGCGGGGTCTCGAGAACGAAGCTGCCGGACATGATCTCGCGGAAGATCGCCTCAATGGTGCGCGATGACAGCGGACCTGGATTCCGGGCGACGGCACGTTCGATGACTTCCCGCTCACGGTGCGGGACGTAGACCGAAGTACCGGTCGAGCGCTTTGAGAGCCCGACCTCCTGCACGATGCGGGCGCGTTCCGCGATGAGCTGAACGAGGCGCTCGTCGACCGCGTCGATCAAGGCGCGCAGTTCCTCGAGCGGACGAGGAGCGGAAGGGTGAGTGGAGTCGGTCATCGGAGGATCCATCATCGGCCAAGAGAAGCCGTCTCCGATACCCTCTCTTGCGTGCTGCCGGTCCTGACCATCCGAGAACAGATCCTTGCTGCCGTGCGAAACGGCAATCGGTTCGTCCTGACTGCTCCAACCGGATCGGGAAAGACCACGCAGGTCCCGCAGATGCTTGCTGCCTGCGATGCCGTGCGTGGGCAAGTCATCGTGCTCGAGCCGCGACGCCTCGCGGCACGAATGACGGCGCGACGCGTCGCATTCGAAATGGGAAGCGAAGTCGGCGCGGTCGTCGGATACCAGACGCGATTCGAGTCGCGGATCTCTGCGGCGACGCGGGTGCGATTCGTGACCGAAGGTGTGTTCCTGAGGCTGATGCAGGACGATCCGCGACTTGGAGGTGTCGGCGCGGTCGTACTCGACGAGTTCCACGAGCGCTCGATCGACGCGGATCTGGCCCTGGGACTTCTGCGACATTTGCAGGAAACAGCGCGGCCGGACCTCAAACTTGCAGTGATGAGCGCCACGCTCGATGCGGATCGAGTGGCTGCGTATCTGGGAAACGCGCCGCGACTGTCGGTGTCGGGCCGGTTGTACCCGGTCAGCGTGTCGTACCTTGATCGCACGCCGACCAAGCCGGTGTGGGAGCTGGCGGCCGACGCTCTGGAGCGCGTGCTCGATCTTGATCCGGTTGGTGATGTACTGATCTTCATGCCCGGCGCGTTCGAGATCGACCGGACGATCGAGAGTTGTGCCGCGATCGCTCGCCGACGCGGCGACGATCTTCTGATCGTTCCGTTGCATGGATCGCTGCCGCCCGCGGAGCAGGATCGCGCCGTCGAACCCGCCGAGCGACGAAAGATCATTGTCGCGACGAACGTCGCCGAAACTTCGATCACGATCGAAGGTGTCCGAGCCGTCATCGACGCCGGCACCGCGCGCATCCATCGGGTCGATCCCAAACGCGGTCTGAATACGCTTCGGGTCGAGTCGATCTCGCGAGCAACCGCAGATCAGCGGACCGGTCGCGCAGGCCGGGTCGCACCCGGTCGCTGCATCCGGCTTTGGACCGAGAAGGATCACCATCTGCGTCTTGCCTACGCCGACGCGGAAATCGCTCGCGTCGATCTCGCCGAACCCACGCTTCGACTGAAGGCACTGGGCATCGCGAATCATGCGGAGTTCCCGTGGTTCGAGCCTCCGACAATGCAGATGATCGACCGCGCAGAAGCGTGCCTGCGCATGCTCGGCGCAACCGACGAGACCGGCGCGATCAGTGATCTCGGTCGCGCGATGGCGCGGATGCCAGCCGAGCCTCGACTCGCGCGGGTGTTGGTGGAAGGTGCTCGTCGTGGTTGTCCGCGTCTTGCCGCCCGACTCGCGGCCATCGCGGCGGAGAAGGACTTCATCGTGGATGCATCGGCAACGGCGCTGCGCGAGGTACTAGAGCGGGACGATCCGGTGTCGGATGTTCTCGCCAGGGAGCGGCTCCTCGGAGTGTGGGAGCGCGGCCGAATGCGTGACCTCACGCACCGAATCGATGTCAATCCCGTCGCCATGCGCGAGTGCTCGCAGGCGGCGGAACAGTTGGAGCGCATCGCGGCTCGGGTCGATGCCCGTGGGTCAGGCCAGCATGAGGGCGATGGAGCCGCCGGCATCGCGAGCCTTCTCGCCGGATTTCCCGATCACGTCGCGTGGCGGCCGGATCGGCAGAGACCGCATTGTCATCTCGAAGGTCGGCGCCGGGTCACGCTCGATCAAAAGTCGATCGTCACCAGCGACGGATTTCTACTCGCTCTGGAAGTGCGGGAGACCGGCGGTGGAGACGACCGCCTGGCGACGCTGTCCATGGTCAGTCCGATTCCCAAGGAAACCGTCGAGGCGTTTCTCCCCATGCGATTCTCCACCGTCGTCGAGACGCGCTGGAACGACGCATCGAAGGCCGTCGACGCCATCGAGGAGGAGCGATTCGGCGGCGCGACGGTCGCCTCGACGGCCCGGCCGGCCAAGCCATCGCCGGCGACGGAGCGGGCCCTCGTCGAGAAGATCAAGGACGGCACGATCACGCTTGAGCACTGGAACGAGACCGTCGAACAATGGATCGCCCGAGTTCGGTGCGTGGCCGCGTGGTTTCCGGAGCGAGGCCTGATCTCGTACACCGACGACGAACTCGACGTGATCCGCCACGAGATCGTGAGTGGCGCGACACGCGCGAGCGAAGTGCGGAGTCGCCCATGCATCGATGCGTTGCGAAACGCGTTGTCCTGGAACGAACAGGAACTGGTGCGCACGATGGCGCCGGAACACGTGCAACTGAAGCGCGGCTTCAGGATGCGGATCGACTACCAGCCAGGATCATCTCCGCGTGGACGCGCCAAGATTCAGGACTTCTACGACGAGGAACGCACGCCGACGGTCGCCGGCGGTCGCGTCCCACTCACGCTTGAGATCACCGGGCCAAATCATCGGCCGCTTCAGGTCACGAGCGATCTCGCGAACTTCTGGAAAACGCTCTATCCAGAGCTGCGCAATGAGCTGCGCCGCCGCTATCCGAAGCATGAGTGGCGCTGACGATCCGCCGCGAATCAGATTGCCGGATCGATCGTTCCGTCGTGTGGCACCCCACTGCGCCGCGGCATGACCCCGCGCCGAGTTCCTTCGCCACTTTCGGTCGCTTCGCGGTCGGTCGAGAAGCGAGGAAGATCGCCAGCGACCTGCATTGAACCGAGATAGGACTCGTGCACGATACGCACGGCCTCGTCGACGTCGTCGGTGAGATGGAAGAGCGAGAAGTCGCCCGGTGAGATGGTGTGAAATGTCTGCTCCATCGTGGAGCGAAACCAGTCGAGCAGTCCCGACCAGAACTTCGTGCCGACGAGCACGACAGGGAAGGGGACGATCTTGAGGGTCTGCATCAGCGTGAGCGCTTCAAAGAACTCGTCCATGGTGCCGAAGCCACCTGGGAAGATGATGAAGCCGCGGGCGTACTTCACGAACATCACCTTGCGGATGAAGAAGTAGCGGAAGTCGAGTTCGACGTTCTGGTAGGGGTTGGGCTTCTGCTCCATCGGAAGCGCGATGTTCAATCCCACCGAGACGCCGCCCGCCTCGATCGCTCCCTTGTTCGCTGCCTCCATGATGCCTGGTCCGCCGCCGGTGATGACGGCGAAGTCCTTGGCGACCAATGCGCGGCCGCACTCGACGGCCTTCGCGTAGTACGGATCCTTCGGATCGGTCCGCGCGGAGCCGAAGACGCTGATACCCGCCGGGAGTCGACTCATCGTGTCGACCGCATCGACGAACTCGCTCATGATGCGCAGGGCCCGCCACGCCTCGTTGGCGACGACGTGTTTTCGTTCGTTTCGTGTCATTGCTTCCGGTAACGTCGGCCCGCTGCGATCGGCGGTTGAGTGTGTATCTCGAGGTTGTGCGAGACCTCGCCCGGGAGCGAATCGGCGTTCTGCGCGTAAGTCCCTGTAATAAATACGTTTGCGACGCACCATTTGAATCGCTTTGCGGCTTCCGGTAGACTGCCTCGTCTATGGCCAAGCAGCCGGCTCCGCGTTCCAAACCACGCGACACCACGTCTTCCATGACTCCAGCCGCCCAGGCGACCCCTCAGCCGACGGGAAGCACTGGCCCGGCCACAACGCGTCCAGCGAAGAGCGCGACGGGGGGTGCTTCGGCAGCAGGCGACGCCCCGAAGCCCGCCAGCAGTTCGCGAGGGGGAAGCGCTCCTGCGAAGGGGACGGAGATTTCCAATTACTCCAACGCTGTTCGTTGGCTGCTTGAGCGCACCGACATCGAGCGAATGCGGGTCGTCAAGTACACCGAGGACACGTTCAAGCTTGATCGCATGCTCCTGTTGCTTGAGCGACTGGGCAATCCGCAGCAGCAGTTTCGATCGGTCCACGTCGCTGGCACCAACGGCAAGGGTTCGACCACCGCGATGCTCGCCGCGATGCTGCAGGAATGCGGCTACGCGGTCGGGCTCTATACCAGTCCGCATCTTGTGGATCTGCGCGAGCGCATTCAGATCAATGGCGTCTCGATCGAGAAGAGCGATTTCACCGAGCTGATGAAGCAGGTCGCCAACGCCGCTGCCAAGCTCGACATCGATCCCACGTTCTTCGAGATCATCACCGCGGTCGGCTTCCTGTACTTCGCGGAGCGGGCCGTCGACATCGCGATCGTCGAGGTCGGACTTGGCGGGCGACTCGATTCGACGAATGTGCTCCGGCCCGAGATCACGATCATCACCTCGATCGACTTCGATCACATGAAGCTGCTGGGAAACACGCTGCCGGAGATCGCGAGAGAGAAGGCGGGCATCTTCAAGAAGGACGTGCCGGCTCTGATCTTCGAGAGCGATCCTTCCGTCGAGAAGGCCATCGCGGAAGTTGCAGAGAAGGTCGGCGCGCCGCTCCGCATCGTGAACAAGGACATCGAGTTTTCCAGTCGCTTCTGCTCGACCGACGATCTCGGACCGCACACGCGTGTGTGTCTCTACTCCAAGACCAGTCGACTGGAGCATCTTCCCGTTCCGCTTCCGGGTGAACATCAGGGAAGCAACTGCGGGCTAGCGCTTGCGGCGATCGATCATCTCAAGAGCGTCGGATTCGACTGCCCGGAAGAGAAGATCACCGCAGGTCTGGCGAAGACCAAGATTCCTGGCCGCATGCAGTTGGTGTGGGATCGACCGCGCGTCCTGGTGGACGGTGCCCACAATCCGGCAGCGATGAGCGCGTTGATGCGATGCGTCGGAGCACACGTGCCCTACGACTCGATGGTCTGTGTCTTCGGTTGCTGTGCCGACAAGGACGTCGCAACGCTCCTTGATCGCCTCAACCTCGGCGCGGACAAGGTGATCTTCACGCGCGCCCAATCGAACGCCCGCGCCGCCGATCCCGATGAACTGCAGCGCCTCTTCATGGAGCGGAGCGGCAAGATGAGTCAGGTGACGCGAACGCTTCCCGAAGCGCTCGAACTCGCGACACGAGCGGTGAGCCGCGAAGACCTGGTGTGCGTCACTGGATCGTTCTACCTCGTTGGCGAGGCACTCAAGCACATCTCGCAACTCAATCGCGAAAAGGGCGGCCGGATTCCGGCGGTCATCAAGAAGGACTGAACGGGAGTCGCGTCCGACACCCAACGCCGCGGCCCGTCCACCAGCAGCATGGCGGACGGGCCGCGGTGCTTGCATCGAGTCTGCGGGGTTGCCTTAGAATCCGCCCGCGCTGACGAAAAGACGAGGAATTCATGTCCGACGCTACGACGACCACCGCCACCGAGACTCCGCACCGCTACACCGCGACGTCCGCAGGCGAACTCGAGCTTCGTTGGCAGAAGGTGTGGGAATGCGATGGGACATATCACCAGCCGAATCCCGGTGAGCCGGGCTTCGATGCCAGTCGCCCGAAGTACTACGCCCTCGACATGTTTCCCTATCCCTCCGGTGCCGGCCTGCACGTCGGGCATCCCGAGGGATACATCGCTACCGACATCATGTGCCGCTTCAAGCGCATGTCGGGCTGCAATGTGCTGCATCCGATGGGATGGGACGCTTTCGGACTTCCTGCTGAGCAGTACGCGGTGCAGACCGGCGTGCATCCGGCGGTCACCACCAAGAAGGCCATCGACAACTTCCGACGGCAGTTGAAGCGGTTCGGATTCTCCTACGACTGGTCGCGGGAGTTCGCGACGATCGATCCGGACTACTACCGCTGGACGCAGTGGATCTGGCTGCAGGCATATCACGCGTGGTTCGATCCGCACGTCGGCAAGGCTCAGCCGATTGCCGGACTGGTGTCGCGATTGGAGAAGAACGATGCCCTCGTCGACGTTGAAGGCGAGCGCGTGCGATGGTCGCGGGCGACACCGCTGCAACGACAGCGATATCTCGACGGCTTCCGACTCGCATACGTTGGCGAACAGACTGTCAACTGGTGCCCAAAGCTGGGCACCGTGCTGGCCAACGAGGAAGTGATCGACGGTCGCAGCGAGCGTGGCGGCTTTCCGGTGCTTCGCCTGCCGTTGAAGCAGTGGATGTTCCGCATCACCGCGTACGCCGAGCGGCTACTGGACGATCTGAGCATGGTCGACTGGCCCGAATCGACCCGCGTGATGCAGACCGCATGGATCGGCAGGAGCGACGGCGCCGAGGTTCGTTTCGAGGTTTTGCGCTCGCGTGAAGAAAAGGGCGTCGGGCATCTGCGGATGCGTTTGCGCCTCGCCGATCTCCAACTCGCCTTGCAGGACCGTACCGGAGAAATGCTTCGCCGGATCGAGGATCGATGTCGGACGACCCACGGACTCGAGGTGCAGGTGTCGCTGGCAGGCACGATTCTCGGTTCCAAGCAGATCGGCGAGATCCTGACGCTTCAGGGACGCGTGCGCCAGCACGGCGCGGCGGTCGCGGTTGTAGACGCCGACGAACATCAGCGAGAGGTCTTTCGGATCTCGAAGCTCGACAAGCTGCTTCGTGACGAGCATCCCGGCGAGACGTTGGTCGTCTTCACCACGCGGCCCGACACACTCTTTGGCGCAACCTACATGGTCGTCGCTCCGGAGCATCCACTCGTCGCTCGGGCGACTTCCGATCCCGCGTCGGAAACCGATGTCGACGATCTGTCGGCGTACGTCGCAATCGCCCGCAATCGGGCGGACGTTGATCGAATGGCCGAGTCGAAGGTCAAGACTGGCGTCTTCACCGGCCTGTACGCGAAGAATCCAGCCACTGGCGAAGCGATCCCGATCTGGACCAGCGACTATGTGCTGATGAGCTACGGCACCGGCGCCATCATGGCCGTGCCCGCGCACGACGAGCGCGACTTCGAGTTCGCGAAGATCTTTGCCCTGCCGATCACCCAGGTCGTCGACGTTCCTGACCAACCCTGGACTGGTGATCGAGCGACCAGCGGCGAGGGTGTTGGTATCCACAGCAAGAACGAGGAAGTCAGTCTGGACGGTCTCGGTACGCGTGAGGCGATGTCCGTCATCACCAAGTGGATCGAGTCCAAGGGGATCGGCCGACGTCGAATCAACTATCGATTGCGCGATTGGCTCTTCAGCCGTCAGCGCTATTGGGGCGAGCCGTTCCCGGTGGTCTATTCCGACGATGGTCGTCACCTGCCAATCGCCGAGCGGGCGCTGCCGGTGGCGTTGCCAGAGCTGGTCGACTATCAGCCGATCGTGAGTGACACGCCGGTTCCGCCTCTTGGAAAGGCGAGCGAATGGGTGCATACCACCGCAGGAGCAGCGGGTGTCGATGCATCGATTCTGCCGGCGGACGCCTTGGTGCGCCGCGAGACAAACACCATGCCGGGGTGGGCGGGATCGTGCTGGTACTTCCTGCGGTACTGCTCACCGAAGGACTCGTCGCGATTCGTGAACCTCGAAGCCGAGCGGTACTGGATGGGCGGGCGTGGCGTCGACCTCTATGTCGGCGGAAGCGAGCACGCAGTGCTGCATCTCCTGTATGCGCGCTTCTGGCACAAGCTGCTGTTCGATCTCGGTCACGTCTCGACGCAGGAGCCGTTCGGCAAGCTCTTCCATCAAGGGATGATCACGAGCTTCGCGTATCAGCGAGTCGACAAGTCGCTGGTGGCGGTCGATCTCGTCGAAGAGCGGGCAAACGGCACCTTCGTTGAGAAGGAGACGGGCGACGCTGTGACGCAGGTCATCGCCAAGATGAGCAAGAGCCTCAAGAATGTCGTCAACCCCGACGATGTGATCACCGACTACGGTGCGGACACGTTCCGCCTGTACGAGATGTACATGGGCCCGCTCGAACAGTCGAAGCCGTGGAACACCCGTGACATCGTCGGATCGTTCCGGTTCCTGCAACGGGCATGGCGCCTGGTGATCGACGAGCGGACAGGCGAGCCGCTGTTTGCCGCAGCGGCCGACGCCACGTTGGAACGGCTGCTGCATCGCACCATCCACAAGGTCGGCGAGGCCATCGAGCGACTTTCGTTCAACACCGCTATCGCCGCCCTGATCGAGTTGACCAACGCCGCGACCCGGCCGACCACTATGACGGACCTCACGCTCGGCGGATTCGATCGGAACCAATCGGAGCGGTTCGTCCTGCTGCTCGCGCCGTTCGCGCCGCACATTGCCGAGGAACTCTGGCATCGCCTCGGACATTCGACAAGCGTGACAAGCGCCGCGTGGCCGGCCCACGATCCTGCGATGCTCGTCGACGACGAGATCGAATTGCCGGTGCAGATTCAGGGCAAGGTCAAGGCGCGGGTGACCGTTCCCGCCAAGGCCAGCGCCGCGGAGGTGGAGGCGATCGTGCTCGCCGATAGTGATGTGCAGCGTCTTCTCGGCGGGAAACCACCCAAGAAGATCATTGTCGTCCTCGGGCGCATGGTGAACCTTGTCGGCTGATGCTGTGCGTCGGCTCGCGCTCGAACGTGTGCCCGTGTCCCTGGGCATCATGCGATTGCCGCATCGCTCGGTCGTTCCGGCGTGGGCCGAAGGAGGCGCGTTCACGAGCGTCACCCGGACCGCGAACGAACTATCGATCATCGTTGAGTTCGCGCGAATCCCCGGAGCGCTTCACCCGCAAGGTCCTTTCGCCACCTATCGCGTTCAAGGAACGCTGGAGTTCGCGCTGGTCGGCATTCTGGCGCGCATCACCACCGCGCTCGCTGACGCTGGCGTGCCGGCGTTCGCGATGTCAACCTTCGACACCGACTATGTGCTGGTGCCAGCGCATCGGGAATCGGATGCGATGGCCGCGTGGGCTACCGCTGGTATCCACCTCACGTGATGCCAAGTTCCGTGCCGGGCGACTTCGTCACGAATGCGAAGTCAACGCCGATCATCGGCCACGTTCGACGGCATCGAGCACCTCTCTGATCACTTCGTCGAATCGCCGTTGGGCTGCCGAATCGGCGAACCGATTGTGCGATCCCTCCAATTCGATCGCATCCACTCCAGCCTGCTCGGCGACGCGTCGCACGTGATCCGCAGGAACGATCTCGTCGCTGCGATGTTGAATGACTGTGATGGGGATGCGTCCGCGCAGCGCTGCACTGGCAGTCATCGCATCGAACGGGTCTCGGATGACAATCGGGGGAACACCGAATCCCCATGCGAAATCCCGGATGCGGGCGGGGGGCGTGTGCAGGATCAGTGCCGCCGGGGGCAGCGCGAGTCCGACCGCAGCTTCGGCCGCGATGTTGGCGCCAAGCGAACGTCCGTAGATGACGACGCGCGACGTGTCGACGTCTTCGCGCGATCGAAGGGTGTTGATGGCCGCGATGGTGTCACCGACGATCGCATCGCGCGAGGGCTCGCCCGGCGATACGCCGTATCCGCGGAACTCGGGAAGGAGAACGTGCCATCCCCGCATCGACAGCTCGTCGGCCCAATCGAGCCAATCCTGCACCAACATCGCGTTTCCATGCAGCAGCACGATCGCCGGACGTGGTCCGTCACCCTTCGCTCGGACGAACCACGCCTCACTGCTCACTCCGTCCGGCCGCGTCTCGCGCCACACCTCGACCTGAGGTGGTGGTGATGCATAGCGCCAGTTGGAGACCAGGCGCGGGAAGAGAATCATCCGCTGCACGCCGAAGATGACGATGACCCAGAGGATGTAAAGAATCGGGATGAGCAGCAGCAGGCGGATCATGCGGCGACGCCATCCAGAGTGCGTGCGAGGGAGTGTCGCGGTCATGAGTGGCAAGCCCCACGAAGCTCTTGGAGTCCCGTGTCGTCGGGCAGGAGTCGTCTGCGACTGAGCATATCGTCCAAGCTCAGGCATCGATATCGCCTGAGGGACGTGAGCGTTCCGCGTGTCGCAGCCGAGCCAGCGGCTCCTTGGACCGGAGGACGCAGACGATCCGTGCGGGGACTCGTTACGCGTTGACGCGGCAATCCGGCTGTGCTGCGTCCCCACGGGAACGCGGTTCCATGCCATACTTTGGGGCATGTCAGCACCGCGCATTTACAACGACGATGGCGATCAGCTCATGCAGGTCGCCAAGGGCATGCAGAAGATCGCCATTGTTCCCGCAGGCGATCCACGCACCGTGGCTCTCGATCGCCGCATTCGCATCCAATGGGGTCAGCATCTCCTCGATGACATCACGCGAGGCCGTTATCGCGTCGTCATCTGCGGCGTCAACGACGAAGACAACAGCCGGGGGATTCTCAGCGAGATTCTTCGTCTTGTGCCGACATCGCAATGGACCCTGGCATCGGTCACCTCGTACGCGAAGACTTTCCGCACCGCGGTGCAGCTTCACTCGAAAGAGGATCGTGAGCCGTACGTCCTCAAGTTCGATCTCGACCGCATCCTCGTTCTAGCGCTGATGCGGCCGCAGGAGCGCGATCATTTCACGCTCGAGGACATCTATCGCGGATTCCGTACCATCGCGAAGATGCTCGAAGGTCGCATGGATCGTCAGCCGGCGGCGAGTGTTTCGTTTCTGGGCGCGAAGTCGAATCGGCTGGTCGACCATCACGGGCAGGAGCCATCGTTCGAAGCCGTGCTGAAGGCGATTCATGCGGCGGGCTTCGAAGGCGACGTCTATCCCGCTGTGCAAATGTGGGAGAACGCAGCGGTCGGCGTGTTCTCAACCTACCCGTTTCCCGAGAGTCTCGATCGCATGCGACAGGGTTCCTCATGAAGCCGCGCGACAAGGAATTGAAGGCGCTGCTGCGCGAACATCCAGAGGACCTCGCCGCGTTGCGGGAGATGATCGAGCTCCTGATGGAGTCGGAGCGTTTCGACGAGGCGACCAAGTGGATCGCTCAGGCGATCAAGGTGGCTCCCGACGATCCGACGTTCGTCCTCCTGCAAGCGGACGTGTCGTTGGCCAATGGCGAACTCGACGCCTGCGAAGAAGCGATCGATGCCGCGGAGTCGCTGGGTGCCGACGTCTATGGGATCGACATGGTGCGGGCGGCACTTGCCGCTTCCCACGATGATCCCGAAGAGGCAGCGAACTGCTACGAACGTGCGCTTGAGTCTCGACCCGACGACATGGATGCGATGTTCGGACTGGCGGCGGCGCTCGAGGTGCTCGACGAGTCCGAAGACGCGATGGAACGTTACGAGGCGGTGCTGAAGGCCGATCCGTCTCACGTCGACGCACGGCTTGGCGTCGGACGCACGCTCATGGCGCTCGGGCGATTTGATCGCGCGAAGTTCCATTTCGAGAAGGCAGCAGCCGAGCGGCCGTCGGATCCGGAAGCGATCTGCGGAGTGGCCGAGGTGCTCTTTGAGATGGGAAGCGACGAGGAGGCCTTGGCGACGCTCGAGCGTTTTCTCGAAGCGCAGCCTGATGCCGTCGATGCGCTCGCGCTCATCTCCGAGTTGTACGATCAACTCCAGTATGCCGACGATGCGATCGCGTACGCCCGCCGATGGGTGAAGGCGGCGCCGGAAGATCCGATCGCCCGCAACAGGCTGGCGCAACTGCTCTGGCTCGACCACAACGAACGGGAAGCGGTCGAGCAGGCGCGGCGGGTTCTCGCGCTGGATTCAGACGATCTTGATGCCCGCATGCTGCTGGCGCAGATCGCGGTCAGCCTTGAGCAGCGCGAGGAAGCGGAAAGGCATCTCGATGTGATCGATGCCGTCGAACGCAATCCCTCGGCGATGGTGCTTCGCGGCATGCTCGAGCGCCGGGACGGAAAGCTCGCCCAGGCAATCGAACTCGCCGAGGAAGCGATTGAAGAGTCACCCGATCTTCCGGAGGCCTGGGAGTTGATGCGGGACTTGCTCGAGCAGCAGGGGTCCATGGAGGATGCCTGCGACGCGGCGCGTCACGTGGTCCGCGTCGAATCAGAAAACGCCGACGCGCGTCTCTGCCTCGGGCGGCTCCTCCTCATCACCGGAGATCGCGCGGGTGCGGAGGCGGAGTTGCAGGAACTCGATCGTCTCGATCCCGAAGCCGCAACACTCTTGCGTGACGCGCTGCAGCGAGGTCCGTCAGGCGATCGTGCGTGAGGCCAACGCGAAGGTGATGCCAATGACTCCCGCGGCAACGCCAATGCCAGCGAGGTAGCCGACGAAGGTCATGATCGCCGCGGCGGTTGGCCACGCGAAGACCCGCCTTGCGCCATCGTTGCGGATGGCGTGGGCCAGCAACGTGGGCGGCATGCCGACAAGGATCGCAACGATGATCGCCGGCGTCAGACGGATGACGTGGGCAGAGATATTCACCGGCAGAACGATTGCCATCACGAAGAGCAGCACTGCGGTGCAAATGACCGCGATCGCGGTTGCCATCGCTGCGGCCGCAACTGTCGCGTCGGCTGCGATCGCGGCAGCGACGCGGGTTGTGGGTGTCAGTGATCGGCGCATCAGCCTCATCGTGAGCGGTACAAAAAGGAAGCGCAGCCCCAACAGCCCCGCCGCGGGGATGCAACTCAGCCAGACGATTTGAGCGACCACAAACGGTGATCCGCTCGGACGAACGAACTGCAACAAGGGCACGATCGGTGGCTGGTCCGCAGGGAAGGTCATCAGCACCGGCACCGCTCCAATCGGCTGCGCGTATCCCATGTCGCCTCGCACCACTCCGCCCAAGAGTGCGTTCTGGGCGATCGCTGCCCCCATGCCCTCTTGGAGCTTGATGGTTGTCGGGAGAAGCGCAACGATTGCCCGTACGTGAGCACCAGCCCCGAAGAATGCCACCAAACAGATCGTCGCCACAGTGAGACCCGTCACCATCTGCACGCGCGCGCGGAGGCGCATGGTGGACGGCAACAGGCACCACCAGCCGTCAGGGCCGCGTCGCAGCGTCAACAGTCCCACTGCATGTCGCAGCGGTTGGGCCAGTTCGCGGGCGACCTTCCTCGAAGCATCGCGATCCGGGGCACTGCCGCACTCTGGGCAGGGCATCGTCTGCGCAAGACCAACGCGGTCGTATCCGCAAACCAGGCAATAGGGGAGCTTCGCGGCGTTCCCTGAAGTCTCCGCGGCGTCCGCCGGATTGCGGAGCTTCTCCGGCTCCGGCGGCTCCGGCGGGGAAGCAATGCTCGCTTCCGCGCGACTGCGATCACCAGACATTGCAGTTTCGAAGCCGAAATCATCGCTTGGAGGTTTCTTCATCGTGGATCGGATCTACATTCGTTCTCGGTCGTATCGATGTTCCCGTGGGGCGCGAAGTTGTCGCGCTCCAGTTGCAAACGTAGTGAGCGCTCCGTGACCGATCCTCGCCCCTTCCAACCGCGCCCTGAAGACGCCGCTTCGAATACCGACGCTGCGCGATCGTCGCCCGCTTCCGGTGGCATATCCGGTGGTGTTTCAGGCTATGAATCCGCGTTGGGGGTGACTGAGGACGACACGGTCTGGAAGCTTCCGCAGCCCTTCCCGACGTCGTTGGTTGGACTCTGGCCGGGTGATGCCAAGCCGCGTCCCGACGAGGTGGCGGAAGCGTTTGCCCGTTTCATCGGAGATGCGGTCACTATCGTCGAGGAAATCGAGCCCGAAGACTCGGAGATCGAGTGGAATCGCGTGCTCTCGGTCCCGGGACTTCACGCCCCGGTCATCGTCTGGGCTGAACGCGCGCGGGCGTTTGGACCGGATGACCTCCCCGATGCGAGCCTCGCAGGCCACCGTTGGGTGTTGGGTTGCGAGTCGCTTCTTTCGGAA
>JBBQCR010000014.1:0-20570 GCA_038318935.1 Phycisphaerales bacterium | reverse complement strand
CGTCGCGTTGCTGTCGCTCCTGCACGCGCTGAAGTCCCTGCCGCTCCCGATGACATTGCTCGCCTCGGCGACCGAACTGACTCACAGCGTCTTGCATCGGCTCGCGGCAATCTTCAACGACATCGTCCTGACCTTTCGAGTCGACGAGGACGAATCCGCACCATCGCCCAATCCTCCGAGCCAAGCGACCGCTCAGCGGCCGAGCGATCGCCGCGTGCAATCGGAGTCCGCATCGAGCCCGACCCGTTGCAAGGTTGGCATGACGGTTGGCATGACGGTTGGCATGACGGGCAACGCAGTCGCCTGCACCGCGGCGATCCATCACGCGTCCCTGGTCGCGGCTTCCAAGCAATTGTCGCGACAGAGTCGCATGCTCGCTCAGATGAGTTCGATCATCGTTCCGGTGGGATCCCACGCGATGGCCTCGGCGATTGCGCCCGCGCGGACGTCGCGAGCTCGCGACGGAAGGGACACCGCTCGAGTTGCCAGTCGCTCCCTTTCGGCGATCCTGCTCCCTTCATCGTCTTCGCCCGTTCACGCGTCCACGCACGCAACAGCCCGCGTTCCATCAGGAATGCCGTCACCGATCTTGCAGCCGAAGCCCGCTCGCGTCACCAAGGACTCTCACCATGAACCTGACTCCGAAGCAACTCCACATTCTTCAGTTGATTCGCGACTGGCGCCACCAGCATGGCTACTCGCCGACGATGCAAGAGATCGCGGACGTGCTCGCCGTGAGCAAAGTCACGGTCTTCGAGCACGTCGAATCGCTCGTCAACAAGGGAGCCTTGGTTCGGAATCCGAACAAGGCCCGCTCTTTGTCAATCGCTGACGGCATCGACGTTCCCGGTGTCGTGGGTGCGACGGCGATGGCGACGGCAGCGCCACCGAAGTTCGGCGTCGGTCGAGGCTCGCGCGGTTCGCTCGGTCGGCTGGCCAAGAGCGGAATGTCGTTGGGCGAAGCAGGCTCCACCGTCTTCCCGCTCGTCGGTCGTATCGCCGCCGGATATCCGATCGAGAAGTTTGCCCAAGACGATCAGTTGAGTCTGGAAGAGATCTTCGGTCCGCGACGAGGTCAGAAGGGCTCGATGTTCGCCTTGCAGGTCGATGGGCACTCGATGCGTGACGAGGGTATTTTCGATGGCGACTACGTGATCGTCGAGAAGCGAGAGACCGCCCGCAACGGCGAGCGAGTGGTCGCACTGCTCCCCAACGGTGAGACCACACTCAAGACGTTCTTCAAGGAGAAGGACGGTTCGATTCGGCTCCAACCGGCCAATCCCGAGTTCGCGCCCATCATCGTGCGCGAGTGCTCGATCCAAGGGGTGGTCGTCGGAGTGATGCGGCGATACTAGTGCGTCAGCGACAGAAGCCCGGAGCTACTCGTCGCAGCGCCGTCGGCAGACCGAAGCGGATGCGACATTGCGAGGTCGCAACCCGTCGTGGTCACGACCTTTCGAAGTCGCGGCGTCGCCGCCTCGGCGTCGCCCTCTCACCGTGACGCAGCGACAAGCGCACCAACAAGCTGCTCGACCGCCAGCACGGGGTCGGACTTCTGTGCGACCGCGGCGCCGATGCACCGCACGATGGCGCTGCCGACAATCGCGCCGTCCACCTGTTGAAGCGTTGCCCTCACGTGTTCAGGGGTGGCTATGCCGAAGCCAGCAGCGATAGGAATGGTCGCTGAGATCTGTCGAATGGCGTCCACTTGGCGCCGCAGTTCCGGCAGCGCCGGTGCTGAAGCATCCTGACTGGTGCCGGTGACACCCGCTCGCGCCAAGAGATACACGAACCCCCGGCAGCTCTCGACGATCACGCGGATCCGCTCAGGCTTTGATGTGGGAGCAATGAGAAGCGAGCACGCCAGATCTCGGCGGTCGCAGGCCTCGGCTAGTTTCGGAGCCAGATCGATGTCAATGTCGGGCACGATGACTCCGTCGAGCTGAGCGTCGCCTACCGCGTCGACGAAACGCTCGGTTCCCATGCGCTGCACGATCGAGACGCTCACCATCGCCATGATGCCGAGGCCGTTCGCAGCGCCCTCCATCGCAGGATCCTTCCCGGTTCGCATGCCGCGCACCGCGTCGAAAATCCGGTTCGGAGTCACGCCTCGCAACAGCGCCTGATGCATCGATTCTGCAATGACCGGTCCGTCGGCGATCGGATCGCTGAACGGAATCCCGAGTTCAACGATCGGCGCACCCACGCGGTAGACCGCCGCGAGGAGTCGCATGGTGGTCGCGAGATCAGGATCGCCAGCCGTCAAAAACGGCAGGACGAGTCCGCGGCGTTCCCGCCGCGCCGCAGCGAAGATGTCAGAGATTCGTCCCATGACCGAAGACCTCGTAACCGACGGAATCAGTGCTGTGCTCGCGCTGCCCGGTCCACCACCAACAGTCGGAGCCACCATTGAAGCAACGCACCGAAGGAACGCCGCGAAGCGTTGCCGTCAACGACGACCCCAGCGTTGTTCACCGGTGCCCGCGCGTGCCGGGTGAGGATACACGCGACGGGTATTCGCGATGGGCCCCCACCGACTGGAGTCTTCCGACACCCACCATACCCGTCGCCGACGCAGGACTCGGGCCGCTGCTGCATCAGGTCGGCGCTCGCCACCGCGACGAGGGCAAGCAGCACAACGCCGCTCGCAGACGTTGCACGATCGAGTCAACCTCGCTCGGTACCGCAGCCGCAATCGCCCCTTGCTCCACCGCTCGATACCAGTCGGCGACCTTCCACGCAGCGGTGTCGGGGCGATTGGAATAGCGTGGAACCAAATGGGCGTGCAGGTGCGGCGATCCCTCGCCGAACGCGATGGTATAAACCCGCAGCGCTGCACTCGCCTGCTCCAGCGTGCTCGCGACGTCTCGGAGCGCGAGACCAAACTCGGCTGCTTCCCCATCGTCGAAGTGCGCCGCTCCCTGCACGTGTCGACGGCTGATCAGCATCATCCATCCAACGAGCGGGGACGGATGCATGTGATGCCGGACGATCCAACGCTCGCTCTCGACCACCACCAGTTCGAGCGCCGGACGCGGCGAACATTCCCACGCGCACACCGCGCATGCCGCGCACGCCGAGGCGGTCGCCGCGCCGGAACCACTCACTTCGTCCCCTTCGGTCCGCCATCCTTGATGTACTTGTTGCGAATCGCGGTCTCCAAGTCGATCTCGCAGATGTTCGCAATCGTGGTGAGCCACGCCAGCACGTCGGCGAATTCCTCTTCGAGATTCGCGCGATCTTCCTTGCCTTTTTCGCGCTGCCCAAGCGCGTGAGCAAGTTCGCCCACTTCCTCGGTGAGCCACAAGAAGGTCCCCGGTACGCCTCGCTTGCTGTCACTGGCGAAGAACCGGTCTCGGATGAGCTGTTGAAATTCGGCGATCTGCATGGACGAAGCCTCTCCGTCAGTCCGAGCGGCTCCATCGCGCCGACCCATCCGGGGGACCCAACACGGCGGCCCCTCAGCAACGTCCATGGCGGGGCTCGAACCTGCAACCTTCGCCTTCGGAGGGCGACGCTCTATCCAATTGAGCTACATGGACCGCGAGGTCGGGATGATACCAAGGCCACATCGATCGCTGTGGAGCCTGTTGGATCACGGCGGGCCACGGTGCATGGCATCAACCTCGACGGCAACGCTGCGAGAAATCTCGCTCGGCGGCGCGGTCCTGCGTTTCTCCAGCGGTGGCGCTACGCGGCCCGAAAGCCGCGGCGGACGATCTCGTCGTCCATGCCGCGCATTGGAAATCGCTCCGTGAGGTGCTTCGCCAACTGCTCGGGCGTCACCAGCACAAAGAACACCGGCGCCGCGATGTGCGTCGTCGCAAACCGCAAGGCTCGGGCGAGCGACTCCGCGCAGGTGACGACCACGACATGATCGTCCTCGAATCGAAGCGGCGCTGCTCTGAACTGCCACGCCTGTCGACGAGTCATCAGAGCTTCGGCCTCTGGATCGAGTTGGTTGAGCTTGGGATCAACGGCCTTGACGAGCGCCGCGTACTGTTCGGCCCACGCGCCTTCGACAACCTTCGGATGTACTCCGAACAGTCGCTCGCAGACCACGCCGAACGGTTCCCCGCTTTCCCGCTGCTCGGCGACGGCGAGGTCCACCTGACGTTGGGTCAACACACCATGATGGACAAGCAGTTCACCGATACGCATGGCTCTCGCAACACTCCTCGCCGGTCGGCTCTCGCTTCGCCGGCTCGAAGCCATCGGCTGGAACGGCCGGTCGCTGTGGTGCCATCTCCGCAGGCTGGTCGATCTGGTGGAGCGGGACGGATAACGCGACGAACGCCCAACGCCTGACTACACTCGCCGCACTCGATGCCTCCGACTCCTGGCGAGAAGCGACACGATCTGCTGCAACGTCTCCACAGCGATCTGCTCGTGCGGCTCGCTGATCGGTCCGACGGCGCGATGCCCCCGCGACATATCCGCCGCTTGCTCGCCCTGCTGGAAGGCGTCGAGGGCGAGGAACGACGTCGTTCGGCCGCGTGCGAAGCCGCGATCGCCCTGAAACTCCTCAGCCGCGGCTGCTCGGTGAGTTTCGAGGTCCCGACGCACGACGGACGAACGGCGGACTTCGATGTCCGCACGCCGGACGCCCGCTTCTTCCTGCACGTCAAGCGCTGGACGCCTTCGATCGATCGCTCGTGGGTCACGCTTCGTGTGCCTCTCGCGGTGCGGGCGCTGGAGCTGATCCGGCGGCCATACCTAGTGGGCGCGCGCTGGCCCGGGAGCCGTTCGCTGGTGGCAAGGTTTGTCGAAGAGGGAAGCCGGTTTCTTGAGCAGGCAAGCGTTGGAGACGAGTGGGTCTTTCGCGACGACGGTGCGCTTCCCTCCGGTGGCTTGCGCATTCTGGCGCCGTGGCCCGGTGAACGCGTCGTTCTCACCGTCGGCCTCGATGCGGCCATCGACGCGGAGATCGCACGCTTGCATCGATTCCTTCGCAAGGGCTACGGACAGTTCGGCAAGGGGCAGAACAACGTCATCTGGCTGTGCGGCGGGACGGTCGAGGACGAGCGTCTGGTCGACACGGTGGTGCTCGGATCGCACATCGAACGATGGGATCTCTTTCCGCCGCGCGGACATCGGGTCGCCCATGGTCGCAGCGACGACGGCTTCTGGTCCGGCGAGCGCTACTCGCTCTCCCGCGCGGTCGCCTGGTGTCCCTGGAGCGATGCGCGCGGGCTCGGCGCGACGCGACTCTGGTTCCGCACTCGAAGCGATGCCGACACGACGCTGCGCACCGCCCTCGGCGCGTAGCACTCACTCGTCGCGCATGCCAGCAGGAAGATCCGGCAACTCGCCGGCAAAACGTTCGTGCGGCGGGACGCGACGCGGCGGCGCGACGACAACCGGCTTGAAGATGCGCTCTATCGCGACACCGGGACTTGCGCCATCAATCTGCAAGCCCGGCGCCGTCGCGAGTTGCTCGGCTTGTCGGCGACCGAGTCGTACGCGCAAGCGAATGCGATCGCCGTCGTACTCCCGCTCCAATACCTCCAGCCGACGTTCCACGAAGTCGATCGCCTTGCCCGCACCCATCGGTAGCGACACTTCGCATTCCCTGATCTCGCCTTGCATGATCGCCAGCGTGCGAGCCCGCAACTCGTCGAAGCCTTCGCCAGTTTTCGCGCTCAACAAGATCGCGTCCTTCTCGTCCGCAAGCCACTCTTCGGGCGTGCGGCGATCACGCTGTTCGTCCTGCCGCAGATCGCGATAACGATCGATCTTGTTGAGAAGCAGCAGTCGGGGCTGGCTGTTCGCTCCGATTTCATCGAGCACCTGACGAACCACCGCAAGTTGCTTCGGCGCAGAACGGTCGGCGACATCGAGAACGATCAACAGCACGTGAGCATGGATCGCGTCCTCGAGCGTGGAACGGAAGCTCGCCACCAGGTGGTGGGGAAGATCGCGGATGAACCCGACGGTGTCGGAGAGGAGCGCCGGATTGCCACCTCCGAGATTCCATGTTTCGACGCGGGTGAGGAGCGTCGCAAAGAGTTGATCGTTCGCGAACGCCCCGCCCGCCGTGAGGGCGTTAAAGATCGAACTCTTGCCAGCATTCGTGTAGCCGACGAGCCCGGCCGTGAAGTGGGCGTCGCGGCGCTCGCGCACTTCGCGGCTCTTGCGCGCTTGCACCTCGGCAAGTTCACGCTCGAGAGAAAGCAAACGCTTCTGCACCAGGCGTCGATCGAGTTCGATCTGCTGTTCACCCGGACCGCGGGTGCCGACGCCCATCGGCGCGCCGCCAGTCACTTGACCCAAGTGCGCCCACATCGCTCGCAGGCGCGGTGCGGTGTATTCAAGTTGGGCGATCTCGACCTGCAATTGCGCCTGCTTGGTGGTCGCGCGATGGGCGAAGATGTCGAGGATCAGTTCGCTGCGATCGATGATCTTGACCGTCGCCCCCTTGCCGCTGACTTCCTCTTCGAGGGCCTGGATCTGGCTGGGAGACAATTCGTTGTCAAAGACCACCAGCGACGCCTTCAGCGTCTTGGTCATCTCGGCCAACTCTTCGACCTTGCCCTTGCCGAGGTACGTCCGTCCGCGCGGCTTCTCACGGTTCTGCACCAGCTCGCCGACGGTACGGACCCCTGCCGACTCCGCCAAGGCTCTGAGTTCGTCCAGCGGATCTTCGTGATCCATCAGCGAACCCGGCAGTCGGACGCACACCAGGATGGCGGTTTCCGACCGCAGGTTCATGTCTTCGCGCGGGTTGATGTTCATGCGGGGGCGATTGTAGTCGCGTGGCCCCCGTATCATGCGACCCTCTCTTGGAGGTTCCCGTGGCATTGACCGTCCGCTGCCTGCGTCCGCTCGCGTGTGTCTCGCTCCTTCTGGTCCTTGCTGCCGCCGATGACGCGCCCAAGTCGCCGACTCGCGATTACGCCTGGTACGACGCGATCGTCGAGACCCGTGAACTCCTCGCCGGAGCGTTCGTTGAGACCCCCGACGACCAGTCGATGCAGCAGGCGGTGCTCGGCGCGATGGTCGCCTCGCTCGGTGATCCCTACACCGTCTATGTGCCGCCGACCAGCGAACGCGAGTTCACCAAAGGGCTGCGCGGCACCTATGTCGGCATCGGTGCCGAAATCGATATCCATGAGAGTTACCTCCGCATCGTTTCGCCGCTCGACGACTCACCGGCCCAGCAGGCTGGCGTGCTTGCCGGCGACTTGGTGATCGCGATCGATGGCAGCTCGACCCTTGGCAAGACTGCCGACGCGTGCATGGACCTGCTCCTGGGTGAAGCCGGCACCCCGGTGACGCTTCGACTGCGACACATCGACGGCCGCGAAGAGGATGTTGCGATCGTTCGACGCCAGATTCAATCGCAGACGGTCAAAGGCTTCCGCCGCTCCGAACACGGATGGGAGCACATGATCGATCCGACCAACGGAATCGCGTACGTGCGACTCACGCAGTTCACCGAAACCAGCGCCGAGAATCTCCGCGACGTCCTGACGACCATCGGGAAGGAGGGCGGAAAGGGCTTGGTCCTTGACCTTCGCTTCAACGGAGGCGGGTCCCTTGCGGCGGCGATCCAAGCCGCCGACCTCTTCCAGCACGAAGGCACCATCGTCAGCGTCCGTGGCCGCGACGGCCAAGGTCGGGCGTGGACCGCCACCGATCAGCCGACGGATATAGATCTGCCGATCGTCGTCCTCGTCAACGAGGGCAGCGCGTCCGCCAGCGAGATTCTCGCCGGCGCCTTGCAGGAGAATCATCGCGCGAAGGTCCTGGGCACCCGCACCTTTGGCAAGGGCTCGGTGCAGGATGTGCGTGCCCTGCCCGACGGACGCGGGACCGTCAAGCTCACAACCGCCCGCTACTACTTGCCGAGCGGGCGCAACATCACCCGCAGTCCCAAGTCCGCCGACGGCGGAGCGCCGTGGGGAGTTGATCCCGACAGCGGTTTCCACGTCGGCATGAGCGACGATGAAGAACGCACGATGTTCATCGCTCGTCGCCGCTGGGAGATTCCCGGCGGCACTCCCACGGACCCCGGCCGATGGGCCGATCCGGAATGGGTCAAGTCCGCGCCTGGCGAGGATGGAGCAGATGGCATCGGCGATCCGCAACTTGCCGCAGCCATGTCTGCCCTGCGTGAGCGGATCGCGGGCAACGAGTGGCCGCGGGTTGGCGACGACCCCGGAGCGAGTGCGAGCGCATCGGACGAGTTGCGCCGGGCCCGCAGCTATCGAGAGCGGCTTGTTGCTGAGATGCGAGCCACCGAGAAGCGGATTGGCGAACTTGAGGACGTCGCCGCGATGCGA
The DNA here is from genome assembly GCA_038318935.1 of Phycisphaerales bacterium. Lineage (GTDB taxonomy): Bacteria > Planctomycetota > Phycisphaerae > Phycisphaerales > SM1A02 > JAEUIT01. The sequence continues at coordinate 12,285 of JBBQCR010000014.1, read as the reverse complement.
CCGGACGCGTTCTCTCCGGCGTTGACTCCCGACGCTGTGCAGCCCGAGCAACACCGCGACGACAACAAGTGACGCCCGCGACGCGCCTGCAGTCTGACGCGCCGACCATTCTCGGCATCGAGACCAGTTGCGATGAGACCGCAGCGGCGATCGTGCGCGACGGACGCACAGTTCTCTCCGATGTCGTCGCAACGCAACACGACTTGCACGAGCGCTACAAGGGAGTCGTACCGGAGATCGCCAGTCGGGCTCACGTCGAACGCATCCTGCCGGTGGTGCGGGCCGCCATCGAGCAGGCCAAGGTCCGACCCGAAGAGCTCGACGCGATCGCCGTCGGACATAGGCCCGGACTCATCGGATCGTTGCTCGTCGGCACGAGCGCCGCGAAGGCTCTGGCATGGAGTCTTTCCAAACCGTTCATCGGTGTCGATCACGTCGCTGCCCATCTCTTCGCCGGATTGCTCGAGGCGGAGCCGTGTGCGATGCCGGCGCTTGGACTCGTCGTCAGCGGCGGGCACACGATGCTCTTACTGGTGCATGATCCGCTGCATATGGAAGTGCTCGGCAAGACCATCGACGACGCCGTGGGTGAGGCCTACGACAAGGCCGCCACGATCCTGGGGCTCGGCTATCCGGGCGGTCCGAAGGTCGATGCCCTGGCCCAGCAGGGTGACGATCACGCGTTCGACTTTCCGATCGCCTATCTCGGCCGCGAAGCCGACGGAGAGCGGCGACTCAATTGGAGTTTCAGCGGACTGAAGACCTCGCTGCTCTACGCCACTCGAGGCAAACCCGAGCAGGTCGGTCGCGGTCACCCTCCGCGATTTGCCCGCGACGCAACGGATCTCAGTCCGACCGAGCGGGCCAACCTCGCGGCATCCTTTCAACGGGCCGCGATCACGAGTCTGCTGCGCAACGTGGCCCGAGGCCTCGAACGGACGTCGCTGCACGCAGGAGTCCGAACGCTGCTCGTCGGTGGCGGCGCCAGCGCGAACAGTCGATTGCGCAGCGAACTGGCGACACTCTGCGGGGAGCGCGGTATTGACCTGCGCCTGCCGAGGATGCAGTGGTGCCTCGACAACGCAGCCATGATCGCTGGCTTCGCCGCCTATCGCATGCGGGCTGGCCTGTACGATTCGCTCGCGCTTGCCCCGCAACCTCTCTCCTTGCTGCGCTGAGGGAGTGGTCCGAAGTGCGCGGTACGCTGCCGCGTCGATGGGATCCGCCATCCACTACGTCGCGCTCATCGGGTTCCTCGCGTTTCTGAGCGCAGGGGCGATCCTTGTCCTGCTTGGCGTTCGCGGCCGAATGGTGCTCGATGTTCCCCGCTGCGCCCGCTGCCGTCATCAGATCGCTGGTGCCGAGTTTCATCGCAGTGGCCTCTGTCCAGAGTGCGGAGGCGATCTCACGGGAACGGACGCGATTTCCTATTTCGTTTCCCGGCGACGGCGCGGCATGATCGCGCTGGGCGTTGCGGTGGGCGCTCTCTGCGTCGTGTTTCCAGTGGTCGACCGGCTAGTCACGATCGGCGCACGGGTGTCCGTTAGCACGAACGCCACGAACGTCGAACTCTCCGGGCTGATCGGCAACGCGCCGCAAGGAGAGACGTCCGCGGTCGAAGAGGCCGTTCGGCGCTCCGCGGCGAATCGACTGAGTGCCGACGAGTACGCGGCACTGGTTGAGGCCATTATTGTTCGCCAAGAGCGACTTCAGGACGATTGGCTTGAATTCGCGGAGACGACGTTCCTTCGGGACGCTGCCTCGGCCGGTCATCCGCTCACCCAAGCGCAGATCGATCGCCTCGCCATTGCCGGGTTCGGGGCGCCCGCGAGCGAACTTCCAACCAAGATCCGGGAGAACGCCAGCCTCAATATGACTCCCGCGTGGGAGCAACGACGAGACTTGGTACGAACTCTCACGCTGCGTGAAGTGCGACTCGACGGTCGCCCGCTTCGCATCGTCGACTACCAAGGCAACACGCTCGATGGACTCAGCTCCACGCAGCAAGGCGAGGTCGTCTTCCAACATTCGCCGGGCCGCTACCGAGTTGTGAGCACCTTTGACGTGGCTGCCTCGTTTTCGCCCTCGCCGGGAGGCATTGCCGTTGGTTCGCTCGCTGGCGCCCCGACCCACAAGGTCACCGACGAGCGTGACGTCGAGATCGTCTCCACGGATGCACCGAGTTGGATCGCCCTGCGGAGTCCCTCCTCGCGTGCCGCCGAGGTTCGCGCCGCGTGCGATGTTTGTGCCGTTGCCATCGACTCCGATGGCGGAGCCGAGCGTCGATGCACGCTGCACGTCGATCTCACGCCGGGGATGGTTCCGCAACTGGCGATCAGCTTTTCCGTCGTCGTGGTCGTCGATGGTGTGAAATACGACGCGGGCTGGTTCTACGCGATCAGTTCGACGAAGTCGACTATCTCCTCCTCGTCGCTGAACCCGGTTGAGCTCCCCTGTCCCGCCACGATGCCCGCGACGGTACGGATCATCGCGCGGCCGAATCCGCGGGCCGTGGAGAAATACGCGTCCGTCGATGCGATCTGGGGAGAGGACCTGGTCTTCGACGCCGTGCCAGTCACGAGCGGACGGACGTCCGAAGGTGCGAGGCGATGAACGTCGTTTCCATCCTGTTGCAGATGTTCGGTCTCGTCGGTGCTCCGCTCATCGCTTCGGTGCTGATTGCCCGGGCGTTCCTCGGGCGACGTCGGTCCACCCGCGCGTGCTGCGGCCGTTGCAAGGCAGCACTTTCCTTTCCGATGATGAATGGTGAAGCGGCGTGCGCGGCGTGCGGCGCACGCGTCAGCGATGCCGTGCCGCGCACGGAGCGCCCCCACCTGTACGTGTTTCCGCTGGTGCTTGGTGTGTGTTTCCTCGCCCTTGGCGCCGGAGCGATTGTCCTCTCAACGATCGTGCAGGTGCCCCGCAGCGGATTCGTGCCAACTGCCGGCACCGCTGTATTGGTGAGCGCGGCGCTCAACGATCAAGTTGGTGGCATGCCGGAGACGCGCGAGTTGCTGCTACGCCAGGAGCGAGGAGACGACGTCGCCACCGTGTCAAGAGAGAGTCTCCAACGGGCGCTCGGTCCGCCAGAGAGCGGAGTCACCATCACGACTCGCGGAGCGCTAATCGTGGCCGGTCTTGTGACCAGCCCGACGACGCTCGCTTCGACGAACCAGTCACTCTTGAACCGGATACTCGAAGGCCTCTTTCCAGTGCAGTCGATTGACACCAGTCGACTCGGGGGCAAGAGCCCGCAACTGGTCGCGACGCTTCCGACGGTCAGTGACATGAACGCCGCCCTCACGCGGGTCTCCATCGTGCGCAGCGTGACCGTCGATGGCGTGCCCCGAGGCCTCGGGGCATTCGGTGCGTCCGCGCCGGAAATCGAAGGACGTCCCTTCGTCTTCGACATGAGTCCGCCGATCCTTCTCGATCGGCCTCTGGAACCGGGAAAACACGTGGTGACTATCGCACTCGAGCAACGGCTCTATCGACGATTCGACGCCGCGCGTCTTCGTGACTCCCGGTGGCGCTGGCGCCCGGTCGAACTCTGGCCCGAACCGCTCGCGTCGCGCAAGCACTCCATCAGCGCTACGGTTACCATCGAGTCCGACGGCAGCGTGCGATCGTCCGACACGCCGCCGAATTGACCACCCCGCGTCGTCGCGCAAACGTCGTTGCTCTTACGCATGGCTTACCGCCCACCGTTTGTCGATCCGAGCTTCGTCAAGATCGCAGCACCGCATCCGTCGACCCTGCCCCTGGAGATTTTCGCCAGACAGTGCACCGTCGAGTTCGGCCGCGTCTCAGGCCCCGGCGGCCAACATCGGAACAAGGTCGAGACGGCCGTCTACATCGTCCACGTCGCGACCAACATCGAAACCCACGCGACAGAACGACGGAGCCAAGCCCAGAACCGCAGTCACGCGATCTTTCGCTTGCGGCTCAAGATGGCCGTCAAATGCCGCACGATCGTCAGCCGCGACAGCCACAAGCCGAGCGAACTCTGGTGTCGTCGTCGCCAAGGCGAGAAGCTCACCGTGAATCCGGAACACGAGGACTATCCGGCGCTCCTGGCCGAGGCGATGGACGTGATCCTGGTGCGGCGATACGACGTGGCCGGCGCGGCGGGCGTGCTCGGCATCACCATGAGTCAACTCACGCGCCTCGTGCGCCACGAGCGGCACGCCTTCAGTCTCATCAATGCGGGGCGCGAGAAAATCGGACTGACGAAACTCCGATCGTGACCCTTCTCTGAACTCACTCCGAAAACGCACGCCATGGCACGCATCACCACCGAGCGACTTCGATCCCTGATCGCTGATGAACTCCCGCAAGCGATCGCTTTCCGCCGCGACCTGCACATGCATCCGGAGCTCGGCTACGAAGAATACCGTACCGCTCAGGCGATCCGCGCCGGACTCACGGAGGCTGGCATCGACCATCGCGGCGGACTTGCCGGCGGTACCGGAACGCTCGCGCACCTTGCAAGTGCGGGCGGCGGAAGCGCTGTCGGCCTTCGTGCCGACATCGATGCTCTGCCGATCGCCGAGGAAGGAACACAGGCGTGGACGTCGACAATCAGCGGACGCATGCACGCCTGCGGCCACGACGGCCACACCACGATGCTGCTCACCACCGCTCGCGTCCTTGCCCGCATCTCCAAGGAAGAGGGGCTGCCGCGACCCGTGTCGTTTCTCTTCCAACCGGCCGAAGAAGGTGGCGGTGGCGGCAAGCGGATGTGCGAGGAGGGTTGTCTTGACGGACGCGTGCTCGGTCCGCCCATCGAGCGCATCTACGGCCTGCACGGCTGGCCGGGGTGGACCTGCGGTGTTGTTGGTACTCGCGCGGGTTCCGTGTTCGCATGCAGCGATCGCTTTGAGATTGTCGTCCGCGGCGAAGGCTCGCACGCCGCGTTCCCGCACTTCTCGCGCGATCCGCTAATTGCGGCGTGCGCCATCGTGACCGCCCTCCAGACCATCATCAGTCGCAATCTCGATCCGCTCGAGTCGGGCGTCGTCAGCGTCACCACCTTTCACGCCGGAAGCGCCATGAACGTCATCTCGCCAACCGCGACGCTGACCGGCACCGCGCGGGCGTTGTCGGCCGAGACACGCGATCTCATCGAGCGGCGCTTCGGCGAGATCGCCCGTGCGGTCGCGGACGCCCACGGCTGCACGGCAGAGGCGACGTACACCCGCGGCTATCCAATTACGGCCAACAACAACGACGAAGCTGCCCGGTTTGAGCGCATCGCCACCGCCACAATCGGCCCGGAACGAGTGCGCCCCTTCGAACGTCCCGTCATGGGAGGCGAGGACTTCAGCTACTACGCAGAACGCGTTCCGGCCTGCTTCTTTCTGCTCGGCCTCCTGCCGAAGTCCGCGAGCACGATGCCTCAACTGCATCATCCGCGCTTCGACTTCAACGACGATGCGATCCCGACCGGTGTCGAAATCTTCTGCCGGATGGCGCTCGAGGACTGAGCAGCCGCAGTATCGAGAATCCGCCCGGCTCGCAGGCTCTTCACGGCAATCAGGAAAAATCCTCTTGCCTTGCGCGTGGACGGGCCTCAGACTCCGGGGATGTTGATCGCTCTCGCCGCATCGCTCTTTCTCCTTCCGCCTTCCCAACATCTTCAGACTCCGCCCGCCGCTCAGGCCAAGCGAGCATCCGCGACCGCAGTCGAGCGCCCGCTTCCGACCACCGGCGCGGTGCCGATCGCCCCGGACGATATCGCTCGACTGCGCGGCGCTGCCCATCCAACCTTGGAACTGCCGCTCTTCGGTGGTGGTTCCCTGCTCCTGCATCTAGAGCCTGTTGAGATTCTCGCGCCCAATGCCACCATCGTCGTCGCCACGCGCACCCGCGGCGTGGTGAGCGAGCGTGCTCTCTCGACCGACCTGGTGACCTTCGCCGCTCGCGTCGAAGGGAACACCGCGGCCCATGGCGTCGTTGCTCTCGCTCGCGACAACGGGCGCGACACGCTCGGCGGCTTCGTGACGATCGACGGACGCACGTTGTGGATTTCCAGCGGCCCGCACGGTCGCGGACTTCCGACGGTGTCCTTTGACGCCAGTCGCGCCGATCCGATCTTCGTACCGCTCGGCACCGACTTCTGTCACGTCGACGAACTGCAACAGCCACCGCAACCGGCCAGCGGTGGCGTCGCCGGTGCGCCAATCAATACATGTCGTGAAGTGACGATGGCTATCGACACCGACGCCGAACTTACCATGAACGTCTTCGGCGGCGACGAGCAAGCGTCGGCCGCGTACGTGCTCGCGCTGACCTCGGCCGCGAGCGAGATCTACACCAACGATCTCAACGTGCGACTGCGCGTCGGGTACCTCCGGCTCTGGACCGATGCCGCCACCGACCCGTGGGATCAGGGATCGACGGTCAATCAGCTCTTTCAATTCCGCGACTACTGGCAGGCCAACATGGGTGGTGTGCAGCGCGACCTGACGCACTTCCTCTCAGGACGCGGCCTCGGCGGTGGTGTTGCGTGGTTGCCGGGCGTGTGCAGCGATTACAACTACGGACTCAGCGCCAATCTCGCAGGCACCTTTCCGTATCCGCTGGTTGACAACAACGGCGGCAACTGGGACATCATGGTGTATTCGCACGAGTTGGGGCACAACTTCGGCTCGCCGCACACCCACGACTACACGCCGCCGCTCGACGGATGCGGACTTGGCGACTGCTCGCAGGCCTCGACCGGCACGATCATGAGTTACTGCCATACCTGCTCTGGCGGTATGACCAACATCGCGTTGCACTTTCATCCGGGCAACGTCGTCACGATGTCGGAGTTCCTCAACGGCATCGGCTGCGATTACTCTGGCGCCGCACAGCCAGCGGTCGCGGTCGATGATCTCGCAACGGTCGGCGCGGGACAGACCGCGTCGATCGACGTTCTGTTCAACGACGAACTCGTGAACTGCGAGACAATCGAGATCTCCGACTTCGACGCGACGACGGCCACAGGCGCTGCGGTGACGTTCGTACCCGCGCCTCCCGGCGGTCGCGCGACGTTCAGTGTCGTCATCCCCAGCGGTTCGACCGGCGACGACTTCTTCGGCTACACGATTACTGACAGCGCCGGATCGACGGCGACGGCGCTGGTGACCTTGGACGTCCTTCCGCTCCTCCCAGCGACCGCAGTGGTCAACACCCAACCCGGCGTTGACGCGAGCTACTACGAGATTCCCTCCTCGAGCCAACTCCCTGACTTCAGCGTGCTGACGCCCTACCTCGTCGTTCCGGTTTCGCAGGTGAACTTTCCTTCGACGGGCGGCGAGTTCGCGACCAGCGGTCGGGCTGATCTGGTGGGCGCGGTGTTCGAAGGATGGGTCACGGTTGCGAGCTCGGGCTTCTACACGCTCTTCAGCGAGTCCGACGACGGCTCGAAGCTCTTCGTCGATGGGCAACTGGTGGTCAGCAACGATTTCCTGCACGGCATGGTCGAGAAGTCCGGCGTGGTCGGTCTCGAAGCCGGGAAGCACCGCGTCCGAATCGAGTTCTTCGAGAACGGCGGCGGCGCCGGGGAGATCGCCCGGATCCAAGGACCGGGCCTGCCGAAGCAGGTCATTCCCGCCGCCTTCTGGAGCCGTGGCGGTACCTTGGTGACCCCCGACCTCAACGGCGACGGCAGCGTGAACGGGGCCGATCTGGCGATCCTGCTCGGAGCCTGGGGCGGAACCGACCCCGCCGCCGACCTCGACGGCGACGGCATCGTCGGTGCGACGGACTTGGCGATCCTGCTTGGAAGTTGGACCTGACCGCAATTGTGGCGCTCCGGAGCGCTCTCCAGGGCCACACTCGCTTTGGAGAAGCCGGCTTACTGCGACGCGCGTGTGCGCGACGGTGAATCACGATCCGTATGACACGACTCTCAAGCCCCGCTCCCAGCCCTTGCGGCTGCGGGCGGGGCTCGTTACATTGCTCGGCTCGCTTCGGGGAACCGGCCTCTCCAGGTCGGTCTCGGCAGCGTCAACTCAGACCGCACGCACTACTGCGTCGTTCGACCCGTGGCCGGGTCGCATCGATCTCGACTGGCGGACGACTCGCGGGCACTCCGACGAGCCAACCCCAGGACGTGGTAGGAGGTAGGAACCAATGGCCGCCAAGAAAGTTACCAAGCAATTCAAGATCATGGCGCCGGGTGGCAAAGCCACTCCGGCACCGCCGATCGGTCCCGCACTCGGCGCCAACGGCGTGAACCCGGGACAGTTCATTACGCAATTCAACGAGCGCACCAAGGAGTTCCAAGGTCGCGTCGTCGGTTGCGTCATCACGGTCTACTCGGACCGCTCGTTCGAATTCGAGATCAAGACTTCACCCGCGTCGGTGCTGATCGCCAGCGCGCTGAAGATCGAGAAGGGCTCGGGCACGCCGAACACTACCAAGGTCGGCAAGCTCTCCAAGGGCCAACTCAAGAAGATCGCGGAAGAGAAGCTGAAGGACCTCAACACGACGAGCATCGACGCTGCCATGCGGACGATCGCCGGCACTGCCCGATCGATGGGCGTCACGGTGGAGGAGTAACCCGATGCCACGAACGATGAGCAAGCGAACCAAGGCCAACCAGGCCATCGCCCCGCAGGTCCCGCAGGACATCGCGACGGCCATGAAGTCGGTGAAGGCCTTCAAGACCACCAAGTTTGACGAGACCATCAACGTCGTCGTCCATCTCGGTATCGACCCCAAGCAGGCCGACCAACTGATCCGCGGTTCCGTGTCCCTCCCCCACGGCATCGGCAAGAGCGCTCGCGTGATCTGCTTCTGCCCGTCGGACAAGGTCGCCCTCGCTAAGACCAGCGGAGCCATCGAGGCAGGCGCCGAAGAACTCGTCGCCAAGATCGAGGCCGGCTGGTTCGATTTCGACGTCGCGATCGCCAGCCCCGACATGATGCGTGTCGTCAGTCGTCTCGGAAAGGTCCTGGGTCCGAAGGGTCTCATGCCCTCGCCGAAGGCTGGCACCGTGACTCCCGACATCGCCTCGGCGGTCAGGGAGTACGCGGCGGGCAAGCAGGAGTACCGCAACGACGACGGCGGCAACGTGCACGCGATCGTCGGCAAGCGCAGCTTCTCGGAAGCCGCTCTTCGCGAGAACTTCGAAGCGTTCATCGCCGTGATCAACAAGGCACGTCCCGCGTCGGCCAAGGGCACCTATATCAAGAAGTGCACCGTGTCCGGTTGCATGAGCCCGGGCATCGAAATCGCTCTCTGACCGAGATGCGAACCTGATGCCGCTGGGACACACGAACAGACTCGTTCCGAAAGTGAAGGCTTCACCATGAGCAAGCCAGTCAAGGAAATGATCATCGCCGAGTACCGCAAGCGGTTCGGCGACGTGCAGGGTGGAATCGTCGTGGAACTCCGCGGCATGGAGGCGAGCAACAACAATCGCCTTCGCACCACCTTCCGCGAAAAGGGCGTGCGCGTCACGGTCCTCAAGAACAATCTCGCCCGCAAGGCCTTCGAAGGCGGACCGCTCGAGAAGCTCTCGAAGTCCCTTTCGGGTCCGAGCACCCTCATCTACGGTCAGGGCAGCGTCATCGACGTCGCCCGCGAACTGATGAAGGCTATTGGCACCAACCGAGAGATCGAACTCAAGGCTGCCGTCCTCGACGGCGAGTACTTCGAAGGACCGGCCGGCGTCGATCGCCTGAGCAAGTTCCCGACCCGCGACGAGGCGATTGCCAACGTCGTCACCCTCGTGCTCGCTCCCGGTGGCAAGCTGGTCGGCGCGATCACCTCGCCCGGCGCGAAGCTGCTCGGCATCATCGGCGAGATCACGTCCCGTTTGGAGAAGGGCGAGACGATCGCAGCGGTTCATTAACGCTCGCGGTCGGTCCCGTTCCCTCCCTCTCTTCCGTTCACCTGCTTTTCACTGTTTCTTCCGCGGCTGGGACTGGCTCAATGGCGTCGCCTTCGTGCGACGCGAGTTAAAGGTCGGGCGTCCCGACCCCTCTTCCACCGAGAAAGGTTTGAGATTTCCATGAGCGATACCAAGACGTTTGAAGCCAAGATCACCAAGCTCGGCGACGAGATCGCATCCCTCACCCTGAAGGATGCCGTCGATCTGGCTGAGTACATGAAGGACAAGTACGGCATCGAGCCCGCGGCCGCCGCTGCCGTGGTTTCGGGTGGCGCCGCCGCCGCTCCGGTTGCTGTCGCACAGACCGAGTTCGACGTCGTCCTCAAGGACGCGGGCGCCAACAAGATCCAGGTCATCAAGGTCGTCCGCGACTCGACCGGCCTCGGTCTCAAGGAAGCCAAGGACCTCGTCGACGCTGGCGGCAAGACCGTCAAGGAGAAGCTCTCGAAGGAAGACGCCGACAAGCTGAAGGCGACCCTCGAAGCCGCCGGCGCCAAGGTCGAGATCAAGTAAGTTCGAGCCGATCGGCTCTCTCCTACAGGATTCGAATCAGCGAGCCACCCTCACGGGTGGCTCGCTGTCGTTGCGGCCCCTGTGGCACTGCCTTCGGCACGATGCAACGCGACCGCTGCCATGCGGATCGTGTTGACATCAGGTTTGCTTTGCGCGCATCAGAAGATTGGTGACCGCACGGCCTCTTGCCACACGGTACTTTCGAGCGATTCCCGTTCGATCACAGGATCACGCGACGCCACTGGATCGCACTCAACAGCCCGCTCCACAGAAGAGAACACCACCAATGACAAGTCTTCGATCGTTCCTACGAGCGTGTACCGCTCCGTTTCGTTCATCGCCCGGCGTCGTCGCAGGCGCCTGCGCGATGGTCCTCGTTGCAGCGATGACGCAGTTCGCCGAAGCCGCGACGTTCACCCCTGGAAACATCGTCGTTGTCCGAGTCGGTGACGGGTCGGCAGCGCTCACGAACGCTGCGACTGCTGTCTTCCTCGACGAGTACACGACGAGCGGCGCGCTGGTGCAGTCGATCGCCCTTCCGGTGGATGCGGCCGCGGCCTTGACCAACTCCGGAACCGCCACCTCCGAAGGCTTCCTAAATCTCTCGGCGAACGGTCAGTACCTTGTGCAGGCTGGCTACCGCGCTGTGCCGGGCACGACGGGTGTCGCCGCGACCACCGCGCTGTCGACACCGCGCGTTGTCGCCCGCATTGATCTCAACGGCGTGATCGATACCTCCACGGCGTTGACCGACGCGTATTCCGGCAACAACATTCGCAGCGCCACGAGCGACGATGGCATGCAGTTCTGGACTGGCGGTACCGCGACGATGGGCGGCAGCGTCCGTTACGCGCCGTTTGCTGCGTCGACCTCGACCCAGCTCAGTACCACCATCACCAACACCCGCGTGGTCGGTCTCTTCGGCGGTCAGCTCTACGTGTCCAGCGCGACCGGAGCGTTCCAAGGCGTGAGCACCGTTGGTTCCGGCCTCCCGACGACCTCGGGGCAGACGATTTCGCTGCTTCCCGGCTTCCCCACCGCCAGCGGCCCCTCTTCGTATGACTATTACTTCGCTGATGCCAACACGCTCTACGTCGCCGACGACCGCAACACCGGTGCCGGCGGAATCCAGAAGTGGACGCTGAGCGCAGGCACGTGGTCGCTCCAGTACACGCTCGCCCCCGCTCCGAATGTTGGTTGCCGCGGTCTCTCGGGCGCGGTGATCGGTGGAGTGACAACGCTCTTCGCCACCACCGCCCAAGCCGCACTCAACCAAGTCGTCGCCGTCACGGACACCGGTGCGGCATCCACGTTCTCAGTCGTCACCACCGTTGCAAGCAACCGAGTGTTCCGCGGCATTCGCTATCTCCCTGCCGCAGCGTGCTCCAATCCCAGCATCGCAACGCAGCCCGTCGACGCAACCGTGTGCGATGGCGGCGTCGCCACCTTCACGGTCGTCGCGACCGGCGACGGACCGTTCACCTACCAGTGGCGCAAGGACTCCTCAGAGATCATCGACGGCGGAGCGTTCAGCGGTACGACGACGGACACGTTGTCGATCGATCCGGCCAGCGCTGGCGAGTTTGACACCTACGACGTCGTTGTTTCCAACGCCTGTGGTCCCACCACCAGCGACGCAGCCACGCTGAGCGCTGATCTGACCGACTCCGACGGCGACGGCACTCCCGACTGCGACGACGGATGCCCGAAGGATCCGCTGAAGATCGCGCCCGGCGCCTGCGGCTGCGGCGTCGCTGACACCGACACCGATGGCGACGGCGCTCCCGACTGCAACGACGGATGCCCGAAGGATCCCAAGAAGACCTCCCCGGGTGCATGTGGCTGCGGTACCCCCGATACCGACTCTGACGCGGACGGCACCCCCG
>JBBQCR010000013.1:0-20607 GCA_038318935.1 Phycisphaerales bacterium | reverse complement strand
GTGACTTCAAGACGAAGCTCCTGGACATCACGCAGGGCACGCAGTCGGTGCAATGGGGAGCGCTCGGCACCTTCGGTATCGAGTCGGAGAATCACAAGTTCGGTGCCACCTACCTCTACACTCGCAGCACCGACGACACCGCGACGCTTGCCGAAGACACCCGCGGCAAGACCTACTTCTTCCCGGGTTACGACCCGAACGACCCGATGGGGGTCGGAAACCAGCTGGCGACTCAGCGGGCGGCGCCGTGGTCACGGCTGGAGACGCTCACCTACACCGAGCGTAGCACGCAGTCTTTCATCTTCAACGGTCAGCACACGCTGCAGTTGGATGCGCTCGGGGTCGATGAGAGTTCGATCTTTCGTGCCCCCACGTTTGATTGGGTCGTCTCGACCAACAACGCCAATCTGAACCAGCCCGACAAGACGCAGTTCGGCGCCATCTGGATTCCCCAAACCGAGAACCCGGGCTTTCCGCCGTTCCTGCCTCCGTTCACCCAGCCCGCGGAGTGGTTCCCGTACAAGCCCGACGCAAACTTCACGCTCGGCAACGTGCAGCACATCTACAAGACAATCGATGAGCAGAGCACGCAGTACGCGTTGAATCTGAAGCTGCCCTTCGTGCAATGCACCGACGATGAAGGCTACGTGAAGTTCGGGTACTTCAACGACTCGGTCGATCGCACGTTCAATCAGGATACCTACAGCAACTTTACCGACAACAGCTCTTATCAGAGCGGTTGGGACCAGCCGTGGAGCCAGGTATTCCCGTCGCAGGACCATCCGATCACCGGTGGCCCGCCCTTCGTTGACGTCGACTACGACGGCAACCAGAACATCTCCGCGTTCTATCTGATGGGCGATGTGCCGCTGGTGACGTCACTCAATCTGATCGCTGGCGTTCGCTTCGAGTCCACCGAGATCGGAATCGTCAACATCCCCGAAGAGGATGCGACTTGGTTTCCGCCGGGCACCAGCGCGCCGGTAAAACTCAATCGCGGTGACGCAGACGTCAACTTCAGCCAGGACGACGTGCTCCCCGCGGTGGCCCTCATCTGGAAGGTCACCGACGAAGTCACCTTCCGCGGTTCGTACGCCCAGACAGTTGCTCGTCAGACCTTCAAGGAACTGACGCCGGTGATCCAACAGGAGTTCCTCGGCGGCCCGATCTTCATCGGCAATCCCGGGCTGAACATGAGCTCGCTGGAGAACTACGACGTTCGACTCGACTACGTACCTTCCGAGGGCAGTCTCATCTCGGGCTCGATCTTCCACAAGACCATTCAGGGTCCAATCGAGTACGTGCAACGCGTCGCCGGCTTCAACTACACGACCGCCGTCAACTATCCCGACGGGAAGTTGACGGGAGTTGAATTGGAGATTCGGCAGAAGATGGGACAGCTCTGGGAGCCGCTGGAAGGACTTTCGCTCGGCGCCAACGCGACGTGGATCGATTCGCAGGTGACGCTCCCCGAAGACGAGTCGCTCGCGCTGAATCAACCGAACATCCAGGCCCCGATGACAACGCGGCAGATGACCGGAACCCCAGACTCGCTCTACAACCTCTACGCGATGTTCGATTCGAAGGAGACCGGCACGCAGGTCGGACTCTTCTACACGATCGTCGGCGATGCATTGATCGCCGGAGCGACGGTCTCGGACAGCAACTTCGTGCCGAGCGTCTACTCAACGTCGCGCGGCACGCTGAACTTCACATTGACCCAGGAGATCGTCGAGCACCTCAAGGTCTTCTTCCAAGCGAAGAACCTGACCAACTCGTCGATCCAGACTGTGTATCGCTCGGACTACATCGGCGAGGACGTCCTCAACACCTCGTACACCGAAGGCATCGACTTCGCGGTCGGCTTGACACTGCAGTTCAGCTTCTGATCCTCGCGAAGATTGAAGGAGACGACATGGAAACGAACAGACAGCATCGCAATCTGAGCGGCGACGACGGCCGACACCAGCCGGGCGAGTCAACACGGCGGTATGTCCCGTCGTCCATCGTGTGGCCAGCGGTCGCTTGCGTTGTCGCGCTTGGAGTCGTGTCAGTCGGCGCGAGCCAGGACGGTACCGCCCCACAACAGTCGTCGCCGCCGGCGCTGGAAGAGACGCGACTGCTCTTGGGCAAGTGGATCGAGACCCAACAGATCATTGCCAAGGAGCGCAACGATTGGCAACAGGGCAAGGAGATCCTTGTCGGGCGCCTTGAGCTCGTGCGAAAGGAAGTCGCCAGTCTCGAGGAAAAGATCAAGCAGGCGGAAGCGAGCGTCTCCGAGACCAACGCCAAGCGCAACGAGCTGAACGTTGAGAGCGACCAGCTCAAGGCGACAGGCAAGCAACTTGCGGAAGCGGCGACGGCCATGGAGGTTGAGGTTCGTCGCCTGTCGAAGTCGTTGCCGGAGCCGATCCAGACCAAGCTTCAGCCGCTGCAGCAGCGTATCCCGGAGGATCCAGCGACCACCCGCGTCAGCGTCGCGGAGCGATTCCAAAACGTGCTCGGCATCCTCAACGAGCTCAACAAAGACAACAACGAGATCACGGTCAACTACGAAGTGCACACGCTCGCCGATGGAAAGCCGTCCGAAGTGCGGGCGATGTACGTCGGTCTCGCCCAGGCGTACTACGTCAGCCCCGGCGGTGAGGCGGGAATCGGTCGTCCCACCCCGGATGGTTGGACATGGCAACCCTCAAAGGAGATCGCCCGCGATGTCCTGATGGCTCTCGAAATCATTCAAGGCAAGCACAGCCCGGCTTTCGTGCCGCTTCCGGTGACACTGCAATGAACATCTTCTTCGCCACACTCTGCGTCCTTCCTTTCGCCGCAAGTGCCCTCGCGCAGGACGCGGCGCCGTCGGCTCCATCGCAGACCATGAGTACCATGAATCAGGTCTCGCGCTCCGCCGAAGCCGAGCTCGCCAAGAGCACCGAGGAGCTGAACAAACTGCGCGAGCAGATCTCGGGTGAGAAGCTGCCGATGGCGCAGGATCTCACTGCCCTCGAGGAGCGGCTCACGCAGCTCCGGCGCGACAACGACAAGGTGACGCGCCTCGTCGACGCGGGCAACCTCGAGATCACTACCATCAAGGCGCAGATGAAGGCCCGCCAAGACGAACTCGTCTACATTGGCAATCTGCTCGACGAGTATGCCCGTACGTTTGAGTCGAAAATCAACGTCAGCGAACTCCAGTACTGCGGCGAGGCGATCACTACCGCCAAGCAGGCGACGGAGAACACCACGCTCACGATGGAGGAGCGCTTCCGCCGACAGGTGGCATTTGTGGACGTCACCATCAAGCGGCTCTTCGACGCCATCGGCGGCATGCGATTCCCCGGAGTCGGCGTCGACCTGCAGGGATCGGTCATCGACGGTCAGTACGCGATCATCGGACCAGTGGCACTGTTCAGCGGCAAGAGCGGCGGCGCCGCGGGCGTCGTGATTCCGCAGACGGGCTCGACCAATCCGCTGATTCGTCCGCTGGAGGGACCGATGCAGTTGGGAATCGCATCCCTTGTCGACACCGGCAGCGGATCGATTCCGTTCGACCCTTCACGCGGCGGCGCACTCAAGGCGTTGGTGCAGAAGACCAACATCTACCACATCTTCGAGAAGGGCGGCCCGATCATGTGGCCGCTGCTCTTGGCCTCGGTCCTGGCATTGGGCACCGTACTGGAACGACTGATTTTCCTACTGATTGAACGGGTGCGACGAAGCCCCAAGACCCTCGAGAAGTTCTTCGTCGCGGTTCGCAAGGGCGACATGCAGGAGGCGATCCGAATCGGCCACAACTCGAAGTACTTCGTGGTCCGGTCGCTTGGCTATGCCCTGGAACATCGCGAGCGCTCACTCGCAAATGCCCTCGACTACGCGCATGCACGGGAAATGAAACGCTATCAGCGCGGAATCGCGATCCTCGACACCGTGATCACCTTGGCGCCGCTGCTCGGACTCCTCGGCACCGTGACGGGCATGATGGGTTCGTTCTCGCTCATCGGTGGCGAACTCAGCGGACCCGGCGCCATCACCGGCGGCATCGCGGAAGCACTCATCGCGACCGCCTTCGGTCTGGGCATCGCCATCACGGCACTCCTCCCATTCAACTTCCTGAACGCCCGCCTCGAGGAGGCCCGCCATCAGATGGAGTCGACAGGGTCGCAACTGGAGCTGATGGTCGAGCCACCCGGTAGCGTGCTCGCGGGGAAGTCGCTCGAGAAGAAGTTTGAACTCGTAAACGTCTAAGAAGGGGCCACAGCATGCATGGTTCATCCGGCGGCCGCGGCGGGGCGAAAAAAGCCCGTATCGAGATCATTCCGCTGATCGACATCATCTTCTTTCTCCTCGCCACCTTCATCATGGTCTCGCTCTCGATGACCAAGAACCAGGGCGTGCAGGTGGCTCTGCCGACCGCCGGCAGCGCCGCATCGCTCGGTGATCAGCAGGAGATGGAGAAGGCGGTGACCCTGAGCGTCAACGCCAAGGGCGATCTCTTCTACAACAAGGAGAAGATCACAATCGCCCAGCTTCCAATGAAGCTGCAGACCTTCAAGACCACCTCGAAGGATCCGAAGGTCGTCATCAACAGCGACGGCAGCGCCGACTTCAAGCACGTGGTGGCGGTCCTTGACGAGGTGCGTCGCGTCGGCATCGCAAAGGTCGGCATCAACACGGAGAAGAAATGAAGCTGGGGCTGCTGATCGGCGTCCTTGCCGCCTTCCTGCTGCACGCCGCGTTCATCCTGTTCGGCGGATTGCTGTTCCCTGCGCCGAAGAAGGATGGCAATTCGATTCAGCAGGTCGATCTGCTCAACGATGTCGACGCTCCGGACAAGGACAAGCCTGTGGAGCTGAAGGAAGAGAAGAAGGAGCTCGAGACCGAAACCGAGCAGCCGCCCGACGCGGCCGAGATCACGAGCGCGCTCGACGCCCCTCCCACGGACAACACGCCGGCGCTCGAGGCGGCGAGCCTGAGTGCGATTGAGGCGGCGCTCAACGGCGGCAGCACCGGGGGCGGTGATTTCGCGGAGTCCATGAGCTTTTCCTCCGGTGGACGCATCGGCGGCACCGGCAAAGCCGGCTCGATGGAGGAGAAGCTTGAAGAAGCGTTCAGCCTCGCCGAGATCGATCAGAAGCCCCGGGCGGTGTTCCAGGGCGCACCGACGTATCCCTCGGAGATGCGCGGAAAGAAGCTTGAGGGCGTGGTCACGGTGATCTTCGTCGTCGACGCCTCGGGCAAGGTCTCGAACCCGCGCGTCGAGAAATCGTCGCACACCGCCTTCGCCGGACCAGCGCTGAACGCCGTCAAGAAATGGAAGTTTGAACCCGCCGTCCGCGCCGGCCAGCGCGTCGCCTGCAAGATGCGCGTCCCGATCCGATTCCCTGCAAGCTGACGTCACGAGTCCAGAGACCCCGTGACCGAAAGAACACCCTTGATGCACTCTCAACGCCAATCGTCCAGCCGATCAAGAACACTCCTTCGGTCCCTGAGCTCGCTCGCGGCCATTTGGATTCCTTGCGTCGCCGCCACGACGCTCACCATGTCCGCTCGCGCTGACGATCGCGACACCCTGAACGCGATCTGGAGCGATCCGAGTTTTCAGAAGCAGTTCGTCGGTGGCTACGGCATCAACGCCGAGGTTGAGCCACGGGTAACGCCCGAGGAAGTGAAGATCCTCGAAAAGGTTCGTCCGCTGATGACAGGGAACGTGGAGGATCTTCCGAAGGCCGAGGCCGCTCTCCGCAAACTCATGAAGCCCGACTGTTCGGCGGTGCTCGACATCACGCTCGGCAGTCTCCTCTTTCAGCAGGACAAACTGCCGGATGCCCTCGCGAGCTACACGATCGCCGTCAAGAAGTTCCCGAGCTTTCGTCGCGCCTATCGCAATATCGGCCTGATCAACGCCAAGGACGGGAAGTACGACGAGGCGATCACCGCCTTCACCAAGATGATCGAACTCGGCGGTGGTGACGCGTATTCCTACGGGCTCCTCGGCATGGCCTACGCCGCGAAGCAGGATTACCAGGCCGCCGAAGCCGCGTATCGCAATGCCCTGCTGCTCCAACCGGACAACGCCGAGTGGCGACTTGGTCTCACGCGCTGCGTGTTCAAGCAGTCCAAGTTTCAGGACGCCGCAGCGCTCCTGGATGTGCTCATCGAACGCTATCCGGACAAGGCGGATTTCTGGCTGCTTCAGGCGCATACCTATCTTGGCATGAAGCAGCCGCTGAAGGCCGCCGAGAATCTTGAGGCCCTCGATCTCCTCGGCAAGTCGACCGTCGATAGCCTGCACACGCTCGGTGACATCTACGTGAGCGAGAGTCTCATGGACCTCGCGACCCGGGCGTATGGTCGCGGAATCGATCTCGATCCGAAGCAGCCGGTCGCCCGACCGTTGCATGCCGCCGAAGTGCTCGCCGCACGCGGCGCGCTGCCTCAGGCACGACAACTCTCCAAGCACATTTCCGAGGTCTGGGGTGCCCAGATCGAAGAGGGTGATCGACGGAAGCTGCTGAAGCTCGAAGCCCGTCTATCGATGGCTGATGGCGTGGGTACCGCCGAGACCGCCGCCGTGCTCGAAGAGATCATCAAGCTCGATCCGCTCGACGGCGAGGCGTTGATGTTGCTCGGCCAGCACTACGCCAAGGAGAACGAGCCCGACCGGGCGATCTTCTACTTCGAACGGGCCGAAGGCATCGACGCGTTCGAGGCCAACGCCAAGGTTCGTCACGCGCAGGTATTGGTCGGCATCGGCCGGTACGCCGACGCCGTCCCGCTCCTGCGCCGAGCCCAGGACATCAAGCCACGCGAGGACATCGCTCGCTATCTCGAGCAGGTGGATCGGATCTCAAAGGCCCGACGCTGACGGCAAGAGGGTGGGATCGTCGCCCCGACATGGTCGACAACGGGCCTGCTCTCTCTCGCACGCTTAGTAGCTTTCATCCGTCAGGATCACCTTGCCGCGAAACGTGTAGTAGATCGCCGTGCTGTACAGCAGGACGATCGGGACGCCGATCATCGCGACCCAGAACATGAACTGCAGCGATTTCTGGGTGGCGGCGCCGTTGTAGATCGTCAGCGTTCCGGCGGGGTCAAGCGTCGAGGAAACGAGGTTGGGATAGACCCCCGCGGCGAAAAGCCCCATCAAGGTGACGATCGAGAGGGCTGAGCAGAGAAAGGCGCGTCGCTCGCGTCGGCGTCGAAGTTCACGCACGATGTTGAGTGTCACCGCGATCGACGTCGCGAAGATCGCGCCGAGGAGCCACAGCCGTCGCGAAATCGCGGCCGCTATGTTCGGATTGAAGAGAATCGTCGCGGCGTTGGTGGCCACGAAGAGAACGAGATAGCTCGGCACGGTGATGCGCGTCCAGCGCATGAGCGTCGCCTGCATCGGGCCATCGGTCTTGAGGAGGAGATACAGATTGCCGTGCATCAGGAAGAGTGCGACGGTCGTGCAACCGACCAGTAGCGCGTACGGATGAAGAAGCGTCAGGAGCGTGCCGCGGAACTCGTGTCCTCGGTCGAGCGGAAGTCCCCAGGCGATGTTGCCGATGGCAACGCCAATGAGGAGCGCCGAGAGGAGACTGCTTCCGGCAAATGCTCCGTCCCACGCACTTCTCCATCCGGCTTCCGGACGCTGGCTTCGGAACTCGATCGCAGCGGCCCGAAAGATGAGTGCCGCCAGCAACAACATGAAGGCGTCGTAGAGCCCCGAGAAAACCGTCGCGTAGACGTTGGGAAACGCTGCGAAAAGCGCTCCGCCTCCGGTCACGAGCCACACTTCGTTGCCGTTCCAGACAGGGCCGATGGCATTGAGGATGACGCGGCGATCATGATCGCCCTTGGTGAAGAGCAGCAGTGGTCCAGCTCCAAGATCGAATCCGTCCAGAACGGCATAGCCGCCGAACAGGACGCAGATCAAGAGGAACCAGATGGTGTTGAGGTCCATCGCTCAGCCCCCTGCCTTTCCGCCAGTGCGGCGCGAGAGGATCGGGGCGTCGTCGGTAGCGGCGCTGACGGCAGCGCCGTGGCCAGAAGCCGACGGCCCGCCGCGCACCATGCGCCGAAGGGATTGCACGAAGAGGACCGTGAGAAGAGCGTAGATCACAAAAAACATCGCGATCGAGGACATGACCTGCGACGGCCGCACCACCGCTGAAACCGCGTGCTCGGTCCGAAGCACTTCGTAGACGATCCACGGCTGGCGTCCGAACTCAGCGGTGAACCATCCGCATTGTGTCGCAATCTGCGACAGAATCGGTGTGATGACGAGAAGCCATAGGAGCCACTGCACCGGTCGGACCGCGGTGTTCCAAAGCCAACCTCTGCTGCACGCGACAACACTCACGCAAACCAACCCGGTGAGGGCGACGCCAATCGCGATCATCAAGTGGTACGTCTGAAAGACCACCGGAACGCTTGGCCAGTAGCTCGGTCGTATCGACGCGATTTCGGCATCGCTCAACGTCGGATGGCGCCGCCGAAGCAGCTCGTCGGTCGGAAGTTCCTCGAGCCCCTTGACGACAGTTGCTCGGGCCCGCTCCGGATGCAGGAAGTCGCCTGAAACGAGCACACTCAGAAGTCCCGGTACGCGGACCGAGCGATCGTTCACGCCCACGATCGTGCCATCGGCGTCGCGTTTCCAGGTGACCGCTCCGAAGAGTCCAAGCGATGCATCGGGGCCGCTCCGCATGAGTCCTTCGATGGCAGCGAACTTGGTGGGCTGATGGATCGCGACTCCACGGGCCGTCGCGTCGCCTGCGATCATCTGCAGGAGGCACGCGATCATCGCGACCGTCAGGCCGATCTTCATCGACGCCTTGGCCTGTGCCGTCTCGCGACCCCGCAGCAGCCACCACGCGCTGATGCCGATGACCAGAAACGCACCGGTCATCCAACACGCGAAGACCGTGTGCGCGAGGCGCTGGAGCGTCGATGGATTGAGAATCGCTTCGCTGAAACTGTCGATCACCGCACGAACATGAGCGAGATCCTCGGGGCGAACCACCGTGTCTGCGGGAAGCGGCACTTCGCGGAGCGTCCATGCGACTTCGCCCAGGTCGGCACTCAATGGAAACCGTTCGCCGCTTGCCGTTTCCTTGACTTGTTGGGCCAGGTGATAGCCGCTGGGCGTCTGCATCCACGAATTGGCAACGAGAATCCAGATGGCGCTGAAGTGGGCACCGAGGGCGACCATGCACGTGGCGAAGAGGTGCATTCGCGGCCCGACCTTGTTCCATCCGAAGAGGAGGAGGGCAAGGAATCCCGACTCGAGGAAGAACGCATAGATCCCTTCGATCGCCAAAGGGCTGCCGAAGATGTCGCCGACGAAGCGGGCATAGCGAGCCCAGTTGGTGCCGAACTGAAACTCCAGCGGAATGCCCGTCGCCACGCCGATCGCGAAGATGAGACCAAACACCTTGGTCCAGAATCGCGCCATCGAGAGGTAGAGTGGATTGCCGGTGGTGATCCGCAGCGTCTGCATGATCACCAGCATCACACCCAAGCCGATGGTCATCGGCGGAAAGAGAAAGTGGAACGACGCGGTCATCCCGAATTGCATGCGTGAGAGCGTGTCGATGGTCATCGGTGCTTCCGCATTGCGACGCACTGGGCAGGACGATTCAAGCCCCGCTGACCACGATGGGATTGGCCCATCCGTCGCGAGGGCAGACAATCTCGTCGGTGGTCGCCGGTCCCCATGTCTTGGGCTGATAGGTCAGTACCGCGGGCGGTTTCGCAAGGATCGGATCAACGATGCGCCACGCCTCGTCGATGTAATCCTGCCGTGCGAAGAGCGCGGAGTCGCCGATCATCGCGTCGGTCAGCACTCGCTCGTACGCCTCCATTTCAAAGGGCGCCGGATGACTGGCCGCGACCAGTTCGACGGGCTGACCAATGGCCCGCTCCGCTTCGTCCATGACCGTCAGGCCGATTGACAATCCGGTGTCGGGACTGATCCGGAATCGAAACTGGTTCGGAGTCGGCGTGCACTGCGCGAAGACCTTCGGCGGGCGACGCAGGCGCATGATGACTTCGGTGCAGGTGACTGGCAACGACTTGCCGGCCCGCAGATAGAACGGCACCCCTTGCCAGCGCCACGAGTTGATCCACATGCGCATCGCCGCGAACGTCTCGACCTGCGAGTCGCCAGCAACGCCCGGCTCCGCTCGATAGCCGTTGAACTGTCCGCGCACCACGTCCGCTGGCACGATTGCGGGTATCGACTTCAATACCTTCACCTTCTCGTCTCGGAAGGACTCGCTGTCCGTGCGCGGCGGTGGTTCCATGGCGAGGTTGGTGATGACTTGAAAGAGGTGGTTCTGCATCACGTCGCGAATCGTCCCAGTCGTTTCGTAGAACGCCCCGCGCCCCTCGACACCGAATTCCTCCGCCATCGTGATCTGAACGCTCTCGACGTACTGACGATTCCAGAAGGGCTCGATCATGGCGTTCGCGAAGCGGAAGAACACCATGTTGTGCACCGGCCTCTTGCCGAGATAATGATCGATGCGGAAGATGCGGTCTTCGGTGAAGCTGGCCAGAAGAATTGCATTGAGCGCCCGCGAAGACGCGAGGTCGCGACCGAACGGCTTCTCAACGATGACCCGCGCGCCGGCGGTGCAGCCGGAGGCCGCGAGATGCGTGACGACAGGCCCGAAGAGCGCTGGCGGAATCGCCAGGTAGTGTGCCGGGCGGACCGCGCTTCCCAACTCCTTCCGCAGCGCATCGAACGTCGACCGGTCGCCGTAGTCACCATCCACGTAGCGAAGCAGCCCGAGCAGGATCGGGAACGCGACGGGATCCAGCCCTCCGTGCTGCTCGACGCTGTCCTTCGCCCGAGCCTTGAGTTGCTCAAGCGTCCACCCCGCCTTCGCAACGCCGATGATCGGTACGGCGAGGTTCCCGCGCCTGACCATCGCCTGCAGCGCAGGAAAAATCTTCTTGTGCGCGAGGTCGCCCGTCGCGCCGAAGAAGACGAGCGCGTCGGATCGGATGGCATTCATGATCCGCGTATCCGCAACGGGTCTGCTTTCTTTCGTGCGCGTCACCAGGTCGGCACAGAAGGTTCCGTCAAAGCCTTCACGTCTCAGCGGGCTTTTCGTGATGACCACCGAAGCCGAATCGCATCGCCGACAGCACCTTGTTCTGGAAGTCCGCTTCGCCGCGTGAACTGAATCGTTCGTAGAGCGACGCGGTCAGCACCGGTACCGGTACGGCCTCATCGATCGCGGCCTTGATCGTCCAACGTCCTTCGCCCGAATCAGAGACTCGGCCGGCGAACTTCGCCAACGTCGGATCAGAGACCAGCGACGACGCGGTCAGGTCCAGCAACCACGAAGCGATCACGCTGCCGCGCCGCCACACCTCCGTGATGTCCGCCAGATTGAAATCGTATTGATAATGTTCGGGATCGCGGAGTGGCGTCGTCTCGGCGTCCACGGCGTGCGACTGCTTGCCGATGTTGGCAGAGCGAAGGATGCCGAGTCCTTCGGCGTACGCAGCCATGAGCCCGTACTCGATACCGTTGTGGACCATCTTGACGAAGTGGCCGGCGCCGTTGGAGCCGCAATGCAGATAGCCCATCTCGGAAGTGCCCGCGTCGGAGCGACCCGGAGTGCGCGGCGCGTCCCCGCGGCCGGGGGCAAGGGTTCGGAAGATCGGGTCCAATCGTTGCACGACCGAGAGCTCGCCACCGATCATCATGCAGTAGCCGCGATCGAGTCCCCACACGCCACCGCTCGTGCCGACGTCGACGTAGTGCAGTGTGCGTGCCGCGAGTTCCTTCGCACGACGGATATCGTCGATGTAGTAGGAGTTGCCGCCGTCGATCAGGATGTCGCCCGGTTCGAGCGAGGGCAGAAGATCCGTGATGGTCTGGTCGACGACGGCAGCAGGCACCATGAGCCAGAGCGCCCGGGGCTTCGCCAACTTCTTGACCAGATCGGCCAGCGACGCGGCTCCGGTGGCCTTCTCCTTCACCAGATCCTGCACTGCCTGGGCCGACCGGTCGAACACCACCATGTCATGTCCGTTCCGCATCAGCCGTCGCGCCATGTTCGCGCCCATGCGCCCGAGGCCGATCATTCCCAGTTGCATACGTTGATCCCCGTTGTTCCCACGTGTTCCAGTGGGGAGTGCTTCGATGCCGCGACAGCGGCAGAGGCCGGAGTGTAAGGTGCGCCGCCCCGCTTGTGTCGGTCACGGCAAGCTCTCATTCGAACTGGATTCCGCTTAGGAGACGGCCGTAGCGGTCCGCGCCGCCGGCTCGAGCGCCGCCCCCACGATCTGCCGCGCCTCATCGAGGATCGCCGCGAGGTGCGCCTCGCTCTCGAAACTTTCGGCGTAGATCTTGTAGAGATGTTCGGTGCCCGAGGGCCGGGCCGCGAACCAGCCCTTTGCGGTGACCACCTTCAGGCCGCCGATCGCCGCGCCGTTGCCGGGCGCCGTCGTGAGTGTGGCGGTGATCGCATCGCCAGCCATCGTCGACGCCCGCACGGAACTGGTGGAGAGTTTGCTCAGCGCCGCCTTCTGTTCAGGCGTCGCCGGTGCGTCGACGCGGGTGTAGTGCGGCGTACCGAACGCGCGGGTCAATTCGCGGTAGTGCTCGCCCGGCTCGCGGCCCGTTGTGGCGGTAATCTCGGCAGCAAGCAGGTCCATGATCGGACCATCCTTGTCGGTCGTCCACACCGAACCGTCACGTCGCAAGAAACTCGCTCCCGCGCTCTCCTCGCCACCGAAGCACATCGTGCCGTCGAAGAGCCCCGGAGCGAACCACTTGAAGCCGACTGGCGTCTCGCAGAGTCGCCGATCGAGCGAGGCGACCACGCGATCGATCATGGCACTGCTGACGAGCGTCTTGCCGATGGCGGCGTAGACCGGCCACTTTGGTCGGTGCGTCAGGAGATAGCGAATCGCAACCGCGAGAAAGTGATTGGGGTTCATCAGACCGGCCGACGGCGTGACGATGCCGTGGCGGTCGGAATCCGGATCGTTGGCGAAAGCAACCTGAAAGCGATCCTTCATACTGACGAGGCTCGCCATCGCGTAGGGACTGGAGCAGTCCATGCGGATCTTGCCATCATGGTCGACGCTCATGAAGGAAAACGTCGGATCGATCGTCGGATTGACGACCGTGATGTCGAGGCCGTAGATCTCGTTGATCGGCCCCCAGTAGCCGACCGCGGCGCCACCGAGCGGATCAACGCCCAGCGACATTTTGGCGTCGCGAATCGCGTCCATGTCAACGACGTCTCGCAACGCGTTCACATAGGGAATCACGAAATCGAACGCGTGGGTGGTCGGCGCCGCCAACGCCACGTCCGAGGTCGTTCGGCGAACACGATCGATGCCCGCTCGCAGCAGTTCGTTGGCCCGGCGCTCGATCCAGCGCGTGACATCGGTGTCAGCCGGACCGCCGTTGGTCGGGTTGTATTTGATGCCGCCGTCTTCGGGCGGGTTGTGCGACGGTGTGATGACGATGCCGTCGGCGAGATGCTGGCGTCGACCACGATTGTGCACCAGAATCGAGAAGGAGATCACGGGCGTCGGAGTAACGCCATCGTCGCGCTGAATGTAGGTCTCGATCTCGTTGGCCGCGAGGACTTCCAGCACCGTGCGCTGCGCCGCCGCCGAAAGCGCGTGCGTGTCCTTGCCGAGGAAGAGCGGGCCGGTTGTTCCGGGCTGGCGCCGGTATTCGCAGATCGCTTGCGTGATGGCAACGATGTGCGATTCCGTGAACGTGCCGCGGAAGGACGAGCCACGGTGGCCGCTGGTGCCGAAGCTGACTAGTTGCGCGGCATCGGCGAGATCCGGTCGGGTGTCGTAGTACGCGCGTTCCAGCGCCGCCACGTCCACCAGCATGGTGCGCGGGGCCGGTTTACCTGCCAAGGGAGAGATGCTCATCGATCGGTACCGCTGTGTCGCCTCATCCGAACCTGCTCTTGCTTCATGCTTCTTTCAGCATGCTTGATCATGCTCCAGCATGCTTCATCATGCTCCATCATGCGACGGGACATGCCTTCGCGTTCCAGATCTCTGTAGCGTACTGTCCGATTGTTCGGTCGCTTGAAAACATCCCCGAGGAGGCGATGTTGACAATGGCGGTGCGGGCCCAGCGACCGCGATCCGCGTAGGTGGCCAGCAATCGAGCGTCTGCGCTGAGGTACGACGACAGGTCCGCCAGATGCATGTAGCGATCGCCTTGGGTCAGCAGGGCGTCGACGATCGGCGCGAAGACGTTGGGCTCGCGCTCGCTGAAGTGATTGTTGCGGACAAGATCGATCGCGGCGCGGGTCTCAGGATCGTGGTCCATGTGCCAGTGCGGGTCGTACCAGCCGGCGCTGTCGGCGACTTCCTTCGCAGAGAGCCCGAAGAGAAAGAAGTTCGCTTCGCCGGCCGACTCGGCCATCTCGATCGTCGCGCCGTCGCGCGTGCCGATGGTCAAGGCTCCGTTCATCATGAACTTCATGTTGCTGGTGCCGCTGGCCTCGAACCCCGCGGTCGAAATCTGGTTTGACACATCGCTCGCCGGAATGAGTCGCTGCGCCAGCGTGACCGAGTATTCGGGCAGGAATACCACCTTGAGCCGTCCCTTCACCAGCGGATCGCGATCGATGGTTTCGGCGAGATTGTTGATGAACTTGATGATCACCTTGGCGAGGTGGTACGCAGGTGCTGCCTTCCCCGCGAAGAGAAAGGTGCGCGATGGCATCGCCAGCGACGGTTCCGCGCGAAGCCGGTTGTAGAGCACCACGATGCGCAGAGCGTTGAGGAGTTGACGCTTGTACTCGTGAATGCGTTTGATCTGGCAGTCGAAGATGCTGTCAGGATCAATCCGCGGTCCGCCGCTCCTGGCGATCCAGTCGGAAAAGCTTGCCTTCGCGGACCGTTTGGCGTTGAGCACCGCATCGCGCATCGCGGGCTGATCGGCGAGCGGCTTCAGTCGCCGCAGTTCGTCCAGATCCGTGATCCAGCGATCGCCGATCGAGGCAGTGATCGCATCGGCGAGCGGCGGATTCGCCAGCAGCAGCCAGCGTCGCGGCGTCACGCCGTTGGTCTTGTTGCTGAATCGCTCGGGGAACATTGCCGCCAGATCAGGAACGGTCCTCGTCCGCAGCAGCTCCGAGTGAATGGCCGCGACTCCGTTGGTGCTGTGGGTTCCGACGATCGCCAGATTGGCCATTCGGATGAGGCGACCGGTGACACCGTTGTCTTCCTCAACGATGCTGATCCGCTGCACACGTCCCTCGTTGCCGGGGAACTTCCCTCGCACATCGTCGAGCAGGCGGCGATTGACCTCGTAGATGATCTCAAGGTGCCGCGGCAACATGGTCTCGAACCACGCGAGCGGCCATTTCTCGAGAGCCTCGGGAAGCAGCGTGTGATTCGTGTAGGCGAGCGTCTTCCGCGTCAGATTCCAGGCTTGCTCCCATCCCAGATGCGCCTCGTCAAGCAGGATGCGCATCAGCTCCGGCACTGCGAGCGTCGGATGGGTGTCGTTGAGTTGGATCGCTACTTGCTCGGGCAGGGTGTTCCAGTCGCGGTGGCTGCTGCGGAATCGCCGCAGCAGATCGGCCAGTGAGCAAGCGACCAAGAAGTACTCCTGCACGAAACGCAGAGCCTTGCCCTTACTCGTGGAATCATCGGGATAGAGCACTCGAGTCAGTGATTCCGCTGTGAGAGTCTCCGCGAGCGCGCCGACGAAATCGCCACTGCTGAAGCGATGGAAGTCGAACTGTTTCGGGGCTGCTGCCGCCCACAGGCGCAGCGTGTTCACTGTCTTGCCACCGAAGCCCACCACCGGCCGGTCGTACGCGATACCGATCAGCTTCGACTCGCGCCCAAGCACAGCCCGGAGCGCACCGTCACGCAACTCAAACGAGCAATGCAGCGGGATCTCGACGTTCTGTTCCGGTCGCATGACCTCCCACGGATCGCCGCGACGGAGCCAATTGTCAGGCTCTTCAAGTTGCCAACCGTCCTCGATCCGCTGCTTGAAGATGCCGTATTCGTACCGCAGACCGTAGCCCATCGCCGGGATCTGCATCGTGGCCATCGAATCAAGGAAGCACGCGGCGAGACGCCCCAGTCCACCGTTTCCCAGACCCGCGTCCGGTTCTTCTTCAAGAATGCCCAGCAGATCGACCTTCTTCTGCTGACAGGTTTCCTTCGCCACCGGATCGAGCAGGAGATTCGTGATGTTGTTCGCCAACGATCGACCGATGAGATATTCCATCGATAGGTAATAGACACGCTTGGGGCGAAGGGCGTCGTAGGTCGCCTCGGTCCGAACCCATCGCTGCGAGAGAATGTCGCGTACCGCATGGGCGACGGCCTCGAAGCGCTCACGCGGAGTCGCAAGAGCCGGGTCGATGACGTTGTCGAACGCGAGGTGTCGCTCGTAGAGGCCGTTGTCGCTGCCCGCGAGTGGAATCGAGCCGCATCCGTACTGGCTGAGCAGGCTCGATGGACTCTCCGATTCGCTGCGGACAGCTACGGACGGATTCAGGGTGGTCATCGTTGGTTCCTCGTTGCGGCCCGCAGTCACTGCACCTCGCATGGTACTCGGGGCAGATCACGATTCGCCCAGGAACATTTGCTACAGGACTGCTACAGGACTTCTACAAGACTGGGGAAGCGAGTCCGACAGCGTTTTCGATGACCCGGTGCCACCAGGCGCGGTTGGCCCACGCGACCGGGTCGATGGGTTCGCTGTGTTCAAGATAGCTTTCCTGCATCGCTCGCATGGCCTGCGTGGCGACTGTGTCGTACAGCAGCAGACTGACTTCGAAGTTGATTTCAAAGCTGCGACGATCGAGATTCGCGCTGGTCATCACGCTGAGCGTGTCGTCGACGGTGATGGTCTTCGCGTGCAACATACCGCCCTTGAATTCGCGAATCACCACGCCCGCGTCCAGTATGCGCTGAAAGAACGACTGACTGGCAAACTTCACGAGATGCGAATCGTTGTGCTCGGGAATCGCAAGCGTCACCTTGACGCCACGTCGCGCTGCGGTGATCAGGGAAACGAGCGTCGGCTCGTCGGGGACGAAATAGGGTGTGGTGAGAATCAACTCGCGCTGCGCGACGTGGAGGCAGGTGGCGATCACTTGCGGCATCGACTGCTCTTCCTTCGTCGGACCCGTCGCGACGATCTGCACCAGCGCCCCGCCCTCGACCGAGATCGCCGTTTGCAATGTTTCCTCGAGCCACTCGTCGGTCTCGAGCCACCAGTCCTCGAGAAAGACCCGTTGCATCTCGACCGCGCCAGGACCTTCGATCCGTGCGCTGGCGTCGACCCACATCACATGCGATCGCTTGACCTTGAAGTCGGCGGCGGCGAGATTGTGGCTGCCGAGGTATCCGAGCTTGCCGTCGATGATGACCATCTTGCGATGGTTGCGCAGGTCGATGCGCTGGAAGAGCGCACGAACGATTCCCGCTGGCAGGGCTGGCACGACTTGCACGCCGGCAGCTTCCAACGACCTTCGCGAGTCGGTGCGCCAATAGCGAAGCGATCCGATCGC
Organism: Phycisphaerales bacterium; assembly: GCA_038318935.1. Taxonomy (GTDB): domain Bacteria; phylum Planctomycetota; class Phycisphaerae; order Phycisphaerales; family SM1A02; genus JAEUIT01. The sequence goes on along the minus strand of JBBQCR010000013.1, from coordinate 3,082 downwards.
GTCGATCAGGAATCGCACCTTCACCCCGCGCAGCGCCGCTCGCTTGAGGGCCTCGAAAACCGGACCGCTTGCGTGGTCCTCAATGACGATGTAGAAAAGTACATGCACGTGTTCGGTGGCGCGATCGATGTCTTCGGCTATGCGCACGAACAGGTCTTGGGCGTCGGCGAAAAACTCGACATCGTTCCCGCCGACCGGCGGCAGTCCCGAGATCTGCCCGGCCAGCACGGCCAGTCCCCGCGTTCCGACCGGCATGCGCCCGAGCGCTTCGCGGACCGCGCTGACTCGAATGGCTTTGGCGGTCAGCCCGCGATCGAGAAGCTTCGCCCGTTGCCGCTCGATTGACTCGCGCCGGCGCCGCTGCAGCCACGGCTTCCCCGCCAACCAGTACAGCGCCGCTCCGAGGAACGGAACGACCGCGATGACGAGAATCCACGATGTCGCCGATGCGGCGCGAATGCGCCGGTCGGCCAGCACCGCGACCCCGGTCAGGATCCCGAAGAGGATCTGACCGATTGCCAGGACTTCGAGGAGGATGCGGAGCGTCACGCAGCGCATCTATATCCGGTTGTGGCCCCGATCGCGCGGCCAGTTATGATGGCTCGCTCGACCGACACGAGTGAACGCCACCGCCCTCGCTCTCGAACCCTTCGTTTGCCCTCTTAGCTCAGATGGATAGAGCGGGTCTTTCCTAAAGACCAGGTCGCAAGTTCGAATCTTGCAGGGGGCGTTGACGGATCGTGGCTTCCGCCACGCCGGACGCCAAAGGATCCACCGCTTGTTGCCGCTCCCCATCGCCGATCGACGTCGCCTGAGCGGATGGGAAACTCTCCTCGTGGCGGTCGCGGTGTGTCTGGTGTGGTTCTTGGCGTGGGCCCACCCGCTCTACCCACCCGACGAGGGTCGTTATGGCTCGGCCTCCGCGACGATGGCCGAGACCGGCCAGTGGCTGGTCCCGGAGTTCCGAGGCAAGGCGCACTTGACCAAGCCGCCGCTGACCTACTGGCTCCAAGCGGCTGGTGTCGCAGCGTTCGGCCGGACGGAAATGGCGGTCCGGTGGCCGGGGTTGGTCGCGACGAGCCTCGGACTGGCGTGCTTGTTCTGGTTCGCGCGACGCACGCTGGGGACCCGACCCGCAGTCATCACGGTCGCCATGGCCTCGGTGATGCCGTACACGCTGATAGTCGGGCGGCTTGCCAACACCGACGCGATTCTCGCCGCTGCGTGGCTGATCGCCTTGGCAAGCGGCTTCCTCGCGATCGAACGAAAGGCCCCGCTCCTTCCGGCGCTGGCAACCATGTGGGGCGCAACTGCCATCGCCTTCCTCACCAAGGGCCCGGCGGGATTGGGGCCGGTACTCATCCTCGGCGCCTGGTGCATGCTTGGTCGGCGAACGCGGGACCTCGCCCGGTTGCATCCGTGGTTCGGCCTTCCACTGGCGCTCGTGCCGCTGGGTGTGTGGGTGACGCTCGTCGTCGCGAAAATGCCGGACGTCGGCAGTCTGTGGTGGGACGAGACCATCGGACGAGTGACGGGCGAGAAGAATCTCCGCGACGAGCCCTTCTGGTTCTACGTCCCGCTCTTCCTCGGCGGCATGTATCCCGCGACGACCATGCTGGTCCTTCCGTGGTTCAACCTCGGATGGCGAGACGTCTGGACGATGCTTCGAGCGGGCGACCTTCGCGCGATGCTGCTCATTGCGGTGCTCTTTCCGTTCCTGGGTTTCAGTATCTCCAGCGGCAAACTGCCCACCTACCTCCTGCCGTTGGCCGCACCAACGGCGATGCTGGTTGCGATCACGCTTGAACGCTGGCTCAATGGTACCTACGACCGTGCAATCCCTGGCTTCAAGCCGCCGGACGTGCGGCGAACGCTTGCCGTGGTGGCGATCATCCTCTTCCTTGGGCAACTCGCTGCGTCGATCTTTGTCGTCAACGCCGTGCCGGAACTCTGGTCACTCGTACTGCCCTTAGGGGTTGCTCCACTGGGCTGCGTGATCCTGTGGCGAGTCTGGGCGCTGGGACCAGCGGTGCGACAGCGCGGATTGGTCATCGCCTGGGTCGGCATGGTCGCGAGTTGGACGGTCATCTTCGCGATCGAGACCCGCTACGCCAGCGCCATGGGGGCGCGAGCCATGCTTGCCTACGTGCAGGAACAGCTCGGTCTGGAACGTCCAACGATCATCACGGTCAGCTTCCGGGATCCAACGATCGCCTTCTACAACGGCGGCGAACCGACACGCGAGGTCCGCACGCTCGATGACATTCGAGGCCTGGCAGAACTCGTCACGCCTGCGATCGTCCTTGTTCGCGAAGACGAACTCACGGAAATCGCCGCTGCATCACCCGCGGTGGCGAGTCAACTCGAACCCTTCGGCACGTGGACGAAGTGGTTCGCGCTGCGAGTGAAAGTATTCTTGCTCAACGACCAGCCCGATCGGATCGATGCGCGGAGCCCTGCAACAGCCGCCCCGAGCAGCAAGTGAAGTCCGCGTGACCAGGCACATGACCGCCCGTTGCGCCAGAAGGCGTGTGCGCCCGGAGGGCGCTACCGACTGCTCAAACGAGAATCAGTCGATGTCGTTGACGCCGATGCGCTTCTGAAAGCCCTTCGCGGCAGCCCGGTCCTTCGCCGCCTGACCGAAGCAGAGGAGTGCCCAGATCGAGCAGACCGTGAGCCAGATCGCGTTTGCGGCAAGAACAGTGATGACCGGCGAGTACATGAAGTCGGGCATGGCGGTGGCGAGTATATCGGCGATTGCAGGGTGTGATGATCGCTTGAAGTTGCGTTCGCGCGACCGGTGCGACGTGGACCGGAGTGCGTCTCCTACTCGTCGTCGTCGCGCGGCCGAAACCGGGCCATCTCTGCATCGCGCACCGTACTCGGTGCCGGCTCGTCGTGGCTGTACTCCATCACGAAGGTCCCGAGACCGGCGGTCAACGACTTCAACTGGTTGGCGTAATTGGCAACCTCGGCCAGCGGAGCTTCGGCCTGAATGATCGCCTGCCCGCTCGACACCATGTCCGTGGCGTGGATGCGACCACGCTTGCCGGAGAGATCGCCAGCAATGGTGCCGATCGCG